>JASHWM010000128.1 GCA_030044075.1 Candidatus Rhabdochlamydia sp.
GTGGAACAAATCCCTTTAGCGGCAGAACCCTTGCCGAACACTCCTGAAGTATCAGAGCAAGTTCAAAAAGAACATGTCTACCCAGTTTCTAAAATTCGTTTCTCATTTGATCAATACCATCCAAAACAACGACCGATCAAAAAAATAAAACAAATAGTGATCCCTTTTTATGAAGAGGATAATATCCTCTATGGCGCTGAGAGTCCCGACAGAAAGTATATGCCAATGACCATTGAGCAGCTCAATACCTCTGGTCAGACAATGCAACTGTCTCAGAGCGCTTTGCAGGAGATCTTACGCGAAGTGTACCAATATTTCTTCTCCCACGGCATCCATTGGACATATCTTTACATCCCCAAGACCCAGATCGCCGGAAATGGGGATGACCTCCGGTCAGGAGGGGACACGACCCTGAAAATAATGATCTCATGCCCGGTCATCAAAGACACATCTGTCACCTATGTCGATCCGAGCAATCCTAAAGTGGAGAATAAGGACCATCCAAAACTTACCCAAAAAATTACCGACAAGCTTCCTGTTTCCCTTCCTGATCCTTCATCTGGATATCCCGGTGATTTCATCAACTCCAATATTCTCAACAACTATTTACATTCTTTGAACCGCCACCCAAATAGAAGGGTCGATCTGGAGATCGGGCCTACAGGGATACCAGGAGAAGTTGCTTTAGACTTTATCGTATCAGAAGAGCGTCCCTACCATGTCTATGCCAATATCAATAACAACATTCCCAAAACGATAAGTCGCTGGCAAGAGTCCGTGGGATTCATCCACACGCAGCTTACGGGAAATGATGACATCTTAAAATTTGATGCTTCATCAGATGGGTGCGATAAATATTATTCTGTGGAGGCATCCTATGATGCCCCATTCTTTAGTTCTTTTGACAGCCGTTGGCAAATTTACGGAAACTTTAACCGCTTTGTGTCGGCTGAGTTTGCTCTGCCGCAAAACCTCTTCGTAGGCACCCAGCTGATTTTCAATGGCGAGTTCACCACGAAGATCGGCCAATGGGATAAACTGTTTTTGGATTTTGTAGCCGACCTTGAATATCGACATATCCATAACCAAGGACACTTTTTCTTTTCTTCTGCCACAAAAAACTTCCTCCTCCCCCAGGTCGGATTTAAGGCAGTCCAATTAAAGAGGGAATCAAAACTTATCGCCTCGCTGTCCTTCCAAAGCACGCTCAGCTCCTTGTTTTGGGATGTGAGAAAAAACTTGGATGATCTGGGACGAACAGATTTAAGTCCTAACTGGGGCATTGTTCAGGCGGGGTTCTATGGAAGTGTCTATCTTGAATCCCTGCTCCAAAAAAGCGATCAGGTGAAACACCTCGCAAATGAGGTAGTCTTTATTGGCCAATTGCAAAACGCCTTCAATCAAAGACTGATCCCCGAATTAGAAGGAATTTTGGGAGGACTGTATAGTGTTCGAGGCTATCCTCAATCGACCATAGCAGGGGACAACCTCTATATGGGTTCTGTTGAATACCGTTTCCACCTTCCAGCGAAATTAACGCCCGATCCCAATGCCACGGTTCATATTTTCGGGAAAAAACTCAGATATGCCCCTGCCATGCCAAAAGGTGACACTGATTGGGATTTCGTGATAAGGACCTTTTTCGATATAGGTGGAACAACAGTCAACCAAAAACAACATTTTGAACGCGACTGGCTGATAATGGGAGCTGGCCTTGGATTGGAGCTGGTTGTCTGGAACAACGTTTTCATTCGTGGAGATTGGGGGCATGGGTTCCGCAGCGCGAATGGAATCCCCACAGGAAATAACCAGTTTTATTTTTCTTCGACGATTATCTATTAATGGAGGGATGAATTGATGGGATCGTTCAGCTTGCAAGCAAAGTCAATCATAAAATCGACCCTGGCTTGTTCTCTATTTTTCCTTGCCGATTCACTACAAGCCCTCCCCAATGTGGAGAACGTCGCCCATGGAGCAGCAGACATAGTGGTGCAAGGCAATGAACTACAAATCAAAGCATCCGATAGCGCCATTCTTAATTACCGCCATTTTGATATCCACAAACACGAAACTGTCCGCATTGAACTTCCCGATGCATCAAGCCGTATTTTGAACCGGGTAAATAGCGATAGCCTCTCTCGCATCGACGGTAAGCTCTTATCTAATGGAATTGTCTACTTAATGAACCCTGCCGGCATCGTTTTTGGGCCGGACTGCGTCGTCAATGTCAGCGCGCTTTATGCTGCAGCCGCCCATTTGAGCGATCATGATTTTATCCTTGGGGTCGATCATTTCAAAGAAGTGAAGGGGGGAATTGAGATCTACGGGACCTTGTCCTCTTCCCAGGAAATCGTCCTGATCGGCCGTACGGTCCTTCAAAAAGGAACTGTTTTGGCTGATGAGGGACATATTCTTTTTGCAACAACAGAAAATGTCTATCTCGGCAAAGAAGACGGCCATATTTTCCTGAAGAGTGAAAAAGACTCTCTTCAGAACACCGATGAGAGTTGTTTCTTTGAGTGCGG
>JASHWM010000129.1 GCA_030044075.1 Candidatus Rhabdochlamydia sp.
TCTTTATAAAAAGCTCACAGGCGCAAAAAACTCCTCTGCAATGAAGATCGCCTGAAGCACTATCCGAGAGCTTTCTGAATGTAAGAGCGGTTTGCATAGATATATTCGATCCCTGAGAAAAGGGTATAGATCGCAACAACCAGGATGCTATAAAAACTGATCTCGCGGAGCAGCTGCAAGTTCAGGTATCCCATCGAATAGGGCAGCATAAGCCCCAAGATCAAAAGAGAGACAGTTCCTTGGAGGACTGCTTTGATCTTGCCGCTAAGGCGCGCAGCAAGGGTCACTCCCCTCAGGGCACAGATGGTGCGCAGCGTGCTGATGACGATATCCCGATAAAAAAATATGCAGACGAGGAGCAGGGGGATTTGGATGATCCCTTGCGTAAAAGTAAAAAACATGGAAAGACGGAAAATACTGTCGGCCATGGGATCAAGGAGCTTGCCAAGGTCGGTCACCTGGTTTCTTTTTCTGGCAAAGAACCCATCAAAGATATCTGAGAGTTCAGAGAGCGCCACAATCAGCAGCAAGATATAGGGCAAAAAGATCAGAGAGATCCCCATGTCATCGTAGTAGAGGTAGATGACCAAAAAGATCGGCGCCATTAAAATACGCATAAGCGTCAAAGCAAGAGGTATAGTCAAAACGGCTCTCCTCTATGAAAAAGCGATAAAGCGAATACTAACTGGTTTGAAGAATTTTATCACTCTCTTTTTGCAGTGCGAGCTGGCCGCAGGCGGCAGCGATATCTTTCCCTTTCGTATATCTCCATGTCGTTGGAATCCCCTTGGCCACAAGGACATCCCGGAAAGTTTCGATCGCATCTTTTTCTGGCCTCTGCAAGTTGAGTCCGATGACAGGGTTATAGGGGATGAGGTTCACTGTGCATTGCTGTCCTTTTAGCAGCCCTGCAAGCTCTTCTGCGTGCTCTTTCGCATCGTTGATGCCTGCAAGGAGGGTATACTCATAGGTGATGTCCCGTTTTGTTTCTTCCGCATAATAGCGCATCGCATCTAGGATTGTCTCTAAAGGATATTTCCTTGCAAAAGGGATGATCTTTTTTCGGATATGCTGGTTTGGCGCATGCAAAGAGAGGACGAGGTTGACCTTGAGGCCTTCCTTGGCAAGGCGCATGATCCCTTCAACAACTCCTACCGTAGACACTGTGATCCGCCGCTGCGAGAGGTGCATCCCCTTTGGATCGGTGAGCAGCTGGATCGCTTTGACGACTTCCTCATAATTTTCCATCGGCTCGCCCATGCCCATAAAAACGACATGGGAGACCTTTTCGTTTTTTTTCTTCAGGAATTGATCGATCAAAAACACTTGGGAGACGATCTCGGCTGATGAAAGGTTGCGAAGGAGGCCCTCTTTTCCAGAAGCGCAAAAAGCACATCTTGCAGGACATCCGACTTGTGAGGAAACGCAAACGGTCCTACGATCGGATGAGTAGATCAGCACCGATTCAACAAGTTTACCATCCTTGAGCTCCCATAAAAACTTTGTAGTCTCCCCATCTTTAGAGTCAACAGTCTTGCGCAGCACAAGGGGGTCTAAAGAAAAGTTTTTGGCCAGGCTCTCCCTCAAAGCTTTGGAAAGGTCCGTCATGAGCGACCAGTCGACGACGCCCTTTTCATACACCCATTGCAGCACCTGTTTTGCACGGAACGGCATCTCGCCCAAGCTTGCAAGTTCTGAGGCCATCTCTTTTTCTGTTAATCCAAAAATATCACGCATAACATCATCTTAAATTATTGAGCGTTCCATTGTAAAAAATATCGAAAAAAAATTGAAGAGAAATGGCAAGAACTGCAAAAATGCACAGCATTAATCTCAAACAATTTGCAAATAATGATCACTTTTCAAGAAATTATTAATAGGCTTTCCCACTTTTGGGAAAAGCAGGGCTGCATCATCCAGCAGGGCCACGATATTGAAATGGGAGCGGGAACTTTCAACCCGGCCACGTTTTTGCGGTGCCTGGGGCCTGAGCCTTATAAAACAGCCTATGTGGAGCCGTGCCGCCGTCCCAAAGATGCGAGGTATGGGGAAAATCCCAACCGGGTCCATCTGTTCCACCAATATCAAGTGATCATCAAACCTTCCCCTCTTGAGATCCAAGAAATTTATTTAGACTCGCTCAGGGCCATTGGGATCGATTTGAAAAACCATGACATCCGTTTTGTGCATGATGACTGGGAGGGCCCTACCCTCGGAGCATGGGGGCTTGGATGGGAAGTGTGGATGGACGGGATGGAAATCACCCAGTTCACCTACTTCCAGGCGATGGGAAGCATCCCTCTTCACCCGATCAGCGTTGAGATCACCTACGGCCTTGAGCGGCTTGCGATGTACATTCAGAACGTGAACTCCATTTTCGACATCCACTGGAACAACAAACTTACTTTTGGAGAACTTTCTAAAAGGAGCGAATGGGAGTGGAGCACCTATAATTTCGAGATGGCATCGATAGACATGTGGATGGACCACTTCAATGATTTCGAGAATGAGGCCAAGAGCCTGATCTCTGCGGGACTTCCTATCCCTGCCTATGATTTTGTCATGAAGGCCTCCCATGCGTTCAACATCCTGGATGCAAGAGGGGCCATCTCCGTTACAGAAAGAACAGGCTATATTGCACGGATCAGGGACCTGGCGCGGCTCATTGCTGAAAAATACATTATCTCGCGCGAAAAGCTCGGGTTCCCCCTCCTTGCTGCCCAAAAGAAAGAAAAGGAGGTCGAACTTCCCATTGTATCCACTGTTTTCGACCCAGAGAAAAAAAGAGACCTTCTTTTTGAGATCGGTTCTGAAGAGCTTCCCGCAGCTTTCATTCCACTTGCCTCAAGCGACCTTGAGCGAAAGATCAAAACACTTTTGGAAGAAAACTCCCTTTCTTTTGATACGGTCCGCAGTTATGCAGCTCCAAGGCGCCTGGCAGTTGTAGTGGAGAACCTCTCTGAAGGAAAAAAAGAGAGCATCACAGAAAGAAAAGGCCCTGCAATCGCAAGCGCTTTTGATGAAAACGGACACCTGACAAAGCAAGGACAGGGATTTTTCCATTCTCTTGGCCTTCCCGCAATCACTCTTGGAGAGATCTCTTCTGTGCCTGCTCTTAAGATACAGTCGAACAAAGGTGTTGACTTTTTGAGCGTCCAGGAAAAAAAACCTGGCGTCGCAACTGCAAAAATCCTTGCAGAACATCTGCCCAAGATCATTTCAGACCTGTTCTTCCCAAAAAGGATGCGCTGGTCCGATGAAGAGGTCACTTATGCAAGGCCGGTCCATTGGGCCGTTGCATTATTTGGCAAAGAGGTGGTCCCTTTCCGCTATGGCAGGATTGTATCGGGAGACACAACATATGGACATCGCCAACTCTCGCCAAAGGCAATCAAGGTCACAGAGCCCAAAGCCTATCTTTCCCAGCTAAGGTCTGCCTATGTACTTGCGGACGCTTCTGAAAGGAAAAAAATCATTCTGGAGCAGCTCAGGGAAATTGAAAAGGAGCATCAAGCGCAGATCGTCGAAGAGAATAAAGTATTGTCCCAGGTCCTTTATCTATCTGAATGGCCGATGTGCCTTACGGCGTCGTTCTCAAATGAGTTTTTAAAAGCTCCCAAAGAAGTTCTCGCCTCGGAAATGATCGAACACCAAAAATATTTCCCTCTTTCATCAAAAGAAGGAAAACTGCAAAACCGCTTTGTTGTCACAGCCGACAATACTCCGTCAGATGAGATCCGCAAAGGAAATGAGCGGGTCCTTTCCGCCCGTCTTTCCGATGGTGTCTTCCTCTATGAGCAGGACCTCAAGGTCCCTCTTGAGGAGTTCAATAATAAGCTAAAGACAATGACCTTTCAAAAAGACCTCGGCATGATGTCTGAAAAAGTCGGAAGGATCGAAGACATCGCCCTCTTCTTGCATGATTTTCTAAAAAAAGGGGACAAAAAGCTCATTGCAAGAGCTGCTAAGCTTTGCAAGGCGGACCTTGCTTCTACCATGGTCGGAGAATTCCCTGAGCTTCAGGGAGTGATCGGCAAATACTATGCTGAAGCGCAAAAAGAACCGGAAGAAGTGGCAGCAGCCATTCTTGAGCATTGGCTCCCCAAATTTGAAAATGGCCCCCTCCCAGGAACAACAACCGGGATCATCCTCAGCCTTGCTGATAAGATCGACAACATCCTTGGCTACTACTCAGTGGGATTAAAACCATCTTCCTCTAGCGACCCATACGCCCTTCGAAGGCAGATGATCGGCCTTTGCAAAATTGCCATCGACAATCACTTGTCCCTGCCGATCAAACAAATCCTGCAAAAAAAAGCAGACCTGTATCCCAAGATGGAAAACAAGGCGGAGACCATCGAAGAGGTCCTCGCATTTATCAAGACAAGGCTCAAAACTGTTCTGGAAGAAAAAGGATTCCATAAGGAAGAGATTGAAGCTGGCCTTTCCTACGCCGATCTCGACCCTTATGACAATTACCGGCGCGTCATGGCTTTAAAAAGCTTTAAAGGCTCTGGAGAATTTCCGAAACTCTACGAAGTATATAAGCGTGCAAAAGGGCAATTGGAAGGCCAGCCGCCGATCAGTGTCGATTTCGCACTTAGCAAAGAACCCAGCGAGATCAATATTTCCAAGGCGATACAGACCATCGACCCTGTGTTTCAAGGTGCGCTCTCTGAAAAAAACTATCTGAAGGCCTTTGAATGCCTCAGCACTTTGCAACAACCTCTCTCTCAACTGTTTGAAGAAGTAAAAATCCTCCACGACGACCCGGCAATCAGGAAGCACAGGATCGGCCTGCTCCAGAAAATATTCTCTTATTTTGAAGAGCTTATGGACCTCAGCAAAATTGGGCAAAAATAAACATTTGCCCAATTTTAAATTTAATTTTATAAATTAATAATATTTTTACTTTTAGCTAAAAAATATTATAGTTATTTTATATAATCGGAAATATTTTATTCGTTTTAATTAATCAGAAAACAATATAAAATAAATCGATTTTAATAATTTTATAATAAAATATGAATATTGCATTGCCTCTTGAATATAGTCCGTCAGCCGATGATATCGATCTTCGGCAGCGCGAAACAGTGGACACTTCTAAATGGATACAGCTTGCAGCGACGGTCTCCCTCATCGCTGGCTGTGCGATCTATTCCCCTATTTTTGCAATAGGGATCCTGCCTGGCCTTGTGAGTGTTGCTATCCAGGGCGGTTCGCAGAAACTATTGGAAGCGACCGGTGTTTTTCCAAGCGATGATGGAGAGTATACGCGCCAAATGAAAAATTCTGGTCCGGTGGTTGTCGGGATTATTTTTCCCATCGTTGAAGAGGTCCTCTTTCGCGGGATCCTCCAATCAGCATTGCAGGTGGTCACTGATTTCGTCCTTCCTGCCATGACAGTCACTCTGTTTGGCATGCAGATGACAGTTGCATCTATAGTCGCTATTGTTGCAACAGGGATTATTTTCGGAGCACTCCATTTCAATAATAATCACGACTCTGTATTTATGAAGTACGTTCAAGCTACGTCCACCACAATATCCGGCATTGCCTTCGGTGTCCTGTTCAATCAATATGGAATCCTCGCCTCAATTGCAATGCATATGGTAAACAATACCTGCGCGAT
>JASHWM010000130.1 GCA_030044075.1 Candidatus Rhabdochlamydia sp.
AGTTCATCGAGGCGATCTGTCAGGGAATGCCCCCCACGGGCGGCCTTGGGATTGGGATCGACCGGCTTGTCATGCTCTTTACCAATTCCCACTCCATCAGGGATGTCCTTTATTTCCCCCTCATGAGAAGCGAAGAAAAGCAATCTCCGGGGAAGAGCCCTCTTCCCCTCTTATTAAAAAAATATTTTTATTATACTTTATTTAATTTGTTTAATTAACTAATTAATGTTATAATTATCAACTTTATAATTAAATTTAAATTAATTTATTATGATAATACAACCATTGCCTACTAATCTTGGGGAATTGTCGCGCAATATTGAAACTATTATTGTGGATGAGCGCTCCTTAATGATTGGAAAAACCTGTGAAGTGATCGAAGCCTTAGAACCTCAAATCGTTGTGCCGGTGCAGGAGATTTCCGTTCTTTTTGACAGGTTCGTCCGTACTGAAAAAGACCACAAAGAACTGGTCCGCTTCAGGGCGCTCTTAGATACCTACGACAGATTATTAACGCTCTCAATGCATGAGATCCCAAGTCCTGGGTCCCATACATTTTTCGGGCCTCTTATTGAAAAAGTGAAAAAAGCCTATCAATCCCTTCCGACTGAAAAAACACATCCGGTGGCTGCAGAGTTAATTGATAAGTATACTGCAAGAGCTCAAAAGCCTACCAAAGGTGTCAAGGATCTTTGGGAAGAGTCAAATCAAATCTTAACGATGATGGAATTTGAAAAAAGACATTACGATCATTTCTCTGGATTCTCTTACATTACAATAAACACGTTCTTGAGCGGGAAGTTTCTAAATGAGTTCTTATCCTCTGAAGTCGACAATGATAATGGTACCACTTTAACAAATTACACTATCCCCGATGAAATGTTTCCAACGCAAGAAGACCTGGAAGAATTATCAGAGCTCAACTATGGATTTGCCTTATTATTTTTCGAAACCATTTGTTATCGGAACATAACAGAATCATTCCAAAAAATCGATACAGATTTTACACGATTAAGCAAACGCTATTACCTGAAATTTATTAAAGAAATCAGGGATTTTTTATCCAGCGAAGCTCCAATGACTCAAAAACATCGGGACTTCCTGACATTTTTACTAAGAATGTTAACCAAAAACTACATGACCGACAGAGACGCTGCTTTTGGTAAGAAAAGCAAAAAAGCCTCTGCTGAACTGATTTTGGAGAGTTCTAGAGCTAAATATATCAATTTCGCCCATGGAAACCCCCTCAGGGACGAGCTGTCCTATTTTGAATTGAACAACAGAGTTTGTGAGTATTCAGATGACCCCAATACTCCAGATGATTTCGACATCAATTTCCTTTTAGAAGTACAAGAATATGCAGTTGCAACAGAAATGTCCTTCGAAGCACTTCAAAGGCTCTATGAACTGGCCTATCAGGAATTATTCAAAGTGCCAAGCAGAGATGTCCCCACCAAAGAGAAAATGCGTCTGTATAGCTTGCGAAAACTGCAAGGAGGAGGCGATAACTTCCCAGAACCAGCGGTATTTTTCAAATCACTTCTTTCCCCTCCATCTGAAGTGAAAGATGACTCGCAAGCAAGCGGGCCATCCTCTTTTGCAAAGCCGTCTGATGAAGCAGTGGCAAGCGAATCGGTTTCCTCCTCTTTTCTTCCTCCGGACCTTTTGAAGAAAAAGGAAGGAAAGAAAAAAGCTCCTATCCAAGAGAGTCCCAAAGTAAAAAAAGAAAAGCAAAAAGCAACTGTCCCGGAGGATTCTAAAGTAAAAAAGGAAAAGCAAAAAGCAATCGAGCCACAACCTGCCTTAAAAACAGAAGAAGCCCTGACAACACCTTCCCATGGTATTACCTATGATCAGAGGGTCCTTGATTATTTTAACAACCCCGAAGAAGTGCTTTCCGGCCCTATGTATGAAGGTCAGTCTCAGGCATCAAAAGAACGCTCAAGGATTTTCCATACCTTCGCACAGGCAGTAGACGCTTACGTTTTTTCTCATGGCATTAAAAGCACCTGGAGAAATGAAAAAAGAAACAAAGACGACATTCAGTACTCAATACCAGGCGAGATCACCATCGACGGTCAGACGACCCGAGGGATCTTCACCTACTGTTTTGATGAAAATGGGATTTGCTATCATCGCTTTTTAGCGAAGAAAGAAAGAAAAGATGCAATGCGCGAATATATGCAAAAAGGATTCTGGAATGCAGACTTTCCTCCGCTCTCAGCTTCTAAGGAAAAAGAAAAGGCTGTCAAGCCAAAGCCTCTTGCAAGCGATGGAAGCTTCCTTTCTAAAGAGGTGAATAGCTTCACCGACGAAATTCTGGACCCAAGGAACAATGCAATCATCAGGCTTTATAAGATTAAAGCATTCACAGAGTAGCTAAATCGATAGAAGTTCTTTGACAAGCTTATGCCCATTTGTCGTCAGGCATATCGCATTCCCTTCCCCTTTCCTGACAAAATTCGTCTGGGCCAGCATCCGGACAATCCCATCCACGCTCTTATCGCCATGGCCTAGGGCCTTGCCAATCTCATAGCGGTCGATCTCATGGAAAGGATCTCCAAGCCCGGTTGCCATCTTGAAAAGTTTGATCAGATAAGATTCGTCTTTTGTCATATCAGTCACTTGGAAACGTTCTTTTTTAAGCGGGCCCCCTGCGGGGTGTCTTCGATGAGATAGCCGTTTGCCATGATCAAGTCGCGGCACTCATCAGCAAGCTTCCAGTTTTTCTCTAGCCTCGCCTGTTGCCGTTTTGCGAGG
>JASHWM010000131.1 GCA_030044075.1 Candidatus Rhabdochlamydia sp.
GGGGAGACCTACTTCAGAAGAAGGGGAAGTTGAGCGCCCTGTTTTTCCTAAGCCTCTTTTCACTTAGGTTCTTCCTTGAGTTTTTCAAGGAAGAGCAGAGCGCTTTTTTCAGTAGCTCAATGTTGACTATGGGCCAATATTTGAGCATCCCCTTCATCATTTGGGGTTGTCTTTTTCTCGTTAAAGAGCGTCTGATAAAGAGAGCTGTCAAATGGGATCATCGGTAAGCTTTTCTCACAGACCTCCTCAAGGTGGTTGAGGATGTCTTCTTCGGAGAGCTTGGGAGATTTGCTTAACAGCTCTTCCTTGTTCCAATCCAGGAACCTCTCAAAAGCTGAGCATTCTTTCTTTTTTTGGTACCAAAACGACTTGTATAATACCCATATTTGAGAATTGAGCTGCGGCAGGTACATGGCAAGCGATGGATATTTCCTGAGGTAGCTCTGGCAAATTTCTGCAACGACAACGCTGTGGTCATGTCTGTTTTCTTCAGAGCATTTTTCACCTACTTCTCTAAAAAGGGGGGTTTCATTCTGATGGCGCACCCATTTGTAAAGCATTTCGCCCTGGATTGCCAGAGTATAGATCTTTCTTTCCAGTTCTTCCCATTTTTTGCATAGGCCGAGCTCCTTGACCTTTTTGAAATACTGCAATACGGCATGGACGGTCCCTTTGAAGTTCTGATCTGGAAAATCGATCATGATCCTTCCGATCTGCTCTTCGATTTTTTGACCAATGAGATAGGGGAGCTTTTCTAGGAGGCATTCGTGGTCGTTGATTGTTTTCCAGAGCACCATCTCGAGGAGGTCATAGACAACATTGTCCAGGTCAGGGAGAGCTTTTGCTTGCTCATAGGCTTCTTGAATGCTTTGCGCGACATATTCAATGGAGTAGCAATATTCCTTGTTCTTCAAGAGGACGATCTCCGCAGATATAAACGCATAGAAGATCTGGTCAAGAGGGGGCCTCTCGTCTTTATGGACGGGATAGATCGAGAGGACAGCTTCTTTGACCTCATGCTTTTCTATTGTTTTGGGCAGCTTGGTGGCAAGCATATATAAGGACAGGGTCCTTCTGACAAATTCTGTAAGGGACGGGGCGTTGTCCCCAGTCTTGTAAAGGGCGATATGCCTATTCATAAAGTCTAGGATCGCTTTCTTCTGTTCGGAGCGGAAATGGGCGTGGAAGGAGCTGTGGGGATAGAACTTCTCCGCTAAAAGGGCCGCAACATTACAGTTCATTTCATCAAGAGATGTAAATCCAGGGAGCTCATAAAGGGAGCGGATGGACTCTCTTGTCTGGTACTGCAAAGCCGCCTGAGTGATCTGAGGCTGCCTTGAGGTGATGTCAAATATCGTTTGCGCAATTAACCGGTCGATTTTGTCATTTTCATTATAAGGGCTTTTTTCGACATCCAGGCTGTTTTTTAAGAGGTTCTTCTGGCTTGCCCATATTAATTTTGTCAGATGGTCAAGTTTTGGCTTTTCTCCATTAACGACCGCGATGCACTCGCTGAGCTGCATTGCGAGCTTGTGGGTAAAATAATAAGAAAGGTCAGACCCATGGTACAGCGACTGTTTGAGGTTCTCTTTGATAAAGAAGGAAAGGTTGATCTTTCCGTCCTGGTTAATGGCTTCTTTTTGCGATTGGATCTGTCCGCTGTAATAGTTGATCTTCTCCCAAATTTTTCGGAGCGCCGAAACGCCAAGGCGGAACTGTGGAAAGCGTTCCTGAAAATCGGGGATGATCTCTTCAATCAAGGTATTTTGTAGTTTCACAGTCCATTTATTCTCTAAATTATAATGATAGATTGTCTGCCTGATTTTTTGTGTCAAAAACAGGCTGACCTCTGAAAGAGGGTCGTGAAAGTCGGGAGTTTCATCTAATGTATAAATAAGCTCTTTTATTGAAGTGTGTTCTTTTTTTTCGTTGAAATTGTAAAATGATGGTTTCCCAATATAAAAAGATTTGTTAGCAGGTTTTGGAAGAAGAGCTGTTTTAATCATTTCACACCATCCATCAAAAATCTAAAGTAACTTTAAAACTCGGTTTATTTTGAATTTGAGAACTAACCAATTTTTTACTTTCGCTGGTAGATTTACTATCTAACTTATCAAGAATTTTTTGTCTAATTTTTCTCAAAGAAGTTTGTTTTATTTATATAAATTTTTTTATATTCATTTTTAAAAAATCCTTTTTAGACCAATATCTAGAGTTGTTTTTTAACTAATTAGAATTTTTTTATTTTTTTTGAGAATCGATCATCAAAAAGTTTTGAATTTTCTTGCTGAATTAATTGCTTACTTGAAATAATGAAGGTCTTTATTAGTACTTTTACAGGAAGGACGATATGAATCAAATTACGATTGCAGGACATTTAGGCGCCGATCCAGAAGTTCGTTTTACGTCATCGAATCAAAAGGTCACAACCCTTCGGGTTGCCGCTAAAACAAGGAAAGGGGGCAAAGACGAGACAATTTGGTGGAAAGTGACAATATGGGGAGAACAGTTCGATAAGATGATCACCTACCTTAAAAAGGGAAGCCCGGTGATCGTTATGGGAGAGCTGAACAAACCTGAGATCTTTACAGACCGCGAAGGCAAGCCGCAAGTCTCCATGAGCATGACAGCATCAAACCTTATGTTCAGTCCATTTGGCAAGCCGGAATCTTCTTCTTCTTCGCATCATAATAATGAGGCGAGCGAACCATCTAATGACAATTCTTACGCATCGATAGGCGACCAGGTGACCTATGGCCAGGGAAAAGGACTGTCCTTTAATGATGACGAGGTCCCTTTTTAATTATATGAAATTTTTTTTTATTTCTCTTTTATGTTTAGTGAATGCGACTTTCTATGCTGATGATATTAAGGAGACAAACGTGCAAATTTTCGCAATAGAGAATTTTACTAATAGAAATCCTACGGATGTATTGATCGTGCCTTATTGGCAAAAAGAGGAAGGGCCGTTGCTTGCAAGCAGCCTTCCAATCGATGAGCTGTCTTCCTTTGCCCTTCCCGTCATTGAGTCGGGAGATTTCCTTGGAAAAGAAGGGGAATTTTTCACTGTTTATCCAAGACATGGAAATCGGATTGTCCTCCTAGGTCTTGGAAAAGAGGAGAAATTTTCTCTGGAGAGCATGAGAAAAAGCCTGGCTGGCGTTGTCAAAGCGCTGCGGAGTAAAAAGATCCAAAAATACCAGGTCCTTGTGCCTTCTAAGGCTGGTTTTTCAGAGAGCGCGGTCTCAAGCGGCATTTGCGAGGGGATTGTCCTTGCAAGCTATTCTTTTGATGAGTTGAAGTCGCATGTCCTTAAAGAGGAAAAACGGGTAGAGATCAGTGAGATCAGCCTGGTAGGTGTTGGCCAAGAGGTGATCGAGGATGTAACAAAAACGCTCCATATCGTTTCTTGCATTAATTTTGTAAGGGACCTTGTCAATCACAACGCAGACCACATCCATCCTGAAAAACTCGGATCGATTGCAAAAGAACTTGAACAAAAACTCCCTGCGATCAAGACCACTGTTTTGAACAAAAAGGCGATCGAAAAGGAAAATTTGGGACTTCTCCTTGCAGTCAGCCGCGGCTCTCACGTTGATCCGGCCTTTGTCGTCCTTGAATACGAAGGTGCGCCAAAATCGAAAGACCGGACGGTGATCATCGGCAAGGGGGTGACATATGATACCGGCGGGCTGAACATCAAGCCGACCGGAGGAATGGAGACGATGAAGTGCGACATGGCGGGTGCTGCAGCAGTCCTTGGGACTCTCAAGGCAGTAGCTATGCTGAACCTTCCTGTCAATGTTGTGGGCGTAATCCCCGCCACTGAAAACTCTGTGGGCCCACTCAGTTATAAGCCTGGAGATGTCTATCAGTCCCATAGCGGAAAAACAGTCGAGATCAACAACACCGACTGCGAAGGACGCCTCATTTTGGCGGATGCCATCTCCTATGCAAAACAGCATTGCGCTCCAACAAGGATGATCGACCTCGCCACATTGACAGGTGCGATCGTGATCGCCCTTGGAGAAGAGGCGTCAGGGCTGTTTAGTAATAATGACGACCTCTCTTCTATGCTCATCCGTGCAGGGGAGCGCTCAAGTGAAAAATTATGGCGCTTTCCGACGTATCCCGAATATAGGGAGCTCCTCAAATCTTCGATCGCCGATATCAAGAATTGGGGCGGCCGCGAGGCGGGATCGATCAGCGCAGCGATGTTCCTGCAAGATTTCGTCGGAGACATTCCTTGGGCCCACCTTGACATTGCAGGCACCGCCTACTTGAACAAGCCAAAAGGTTACCATCCGACACACGCCACAGGTGTCGGAGTGCGGCTGCTCATCAATTTTTTGGAGAACCTGCCGTAGATGACGTTTCGCTTTACAGCTAATGAAGTGTGCAAACTGCTCCCTTTTCTAAGGGAGCATGTCCCTCAATACCCATCAGTAAAAGCTCTAAAAAAAGCCATTGAAAGCAGGTCTTGCACTGTGAATGGCAATATCGTGACTTTTTCGACCCACTTGCTTGGCAAAGGAGATAGGATCGTATTTGAGATGGAGGGGGCAGTTTCCTCAAAGCTCGAGGTCCTATATGAGGATGACGCAATTGTTGCGTTGAACAAGCCCGCGGGGCTTGTTTGCGAAAATGAGCACTTTCATAAGGCGCTTCCCAAAGAATATGGCAAGACCCTTTTAGTGCACCGTTTGGACAAGGACACAAGCGGAGTGATCCTCCTTGCGAAGGACCTCATGATCAAAGAAAAGATGATCGCTCTGTTCCAAAAAAAAGAGGTCGTAAAAAAATATGTCGCGATCGTCCACGGCCATGTTGAAAAAGACAGCGGCAAAGAAGAGAGTTATCTTGCAGCCAGGTCTTTTACTCCTGGGCAGACGAGCTACGGCTCATCAAAAAATGAGCAAGGCAAGCATGCGCTGACCTATTGGAAAGTCCTCTGCCGTGAAAAAAGCAGCTCTCTTCTACTTTGCGAGCCTATTACGGGAAGGACCCACCAGCTGAGGGTGCATCTCGCAGAGATGGGCCATCCCATCATGGGAGATTTGCAATATGGCAAGAGGGCGCAAGCGCCAGTCCTGGCAAAAAGGCAGCTTTTGCACGCCTATTCCTTACAATTTCCCCATCCTTTGCACAGTTCGATGGTCTCTTTTTCTTCCCCTTTGCCGGAGGATTTTACGTCCGCCCTAAAAAAATTACATATGCGGTATGATGGGCAGGACATCTAGTTTTTTAATTGTAAAGACCTCTGCGATCGGGGATATCATTCAGACTATGGCGGTGCTCGAGTACCTTCATAAGAGGATGCCCGAATGCCGGGTGGACTGGGTCGTTGAAAAGGGGAACTATCACCTGGTGAGGTCCCATCCTCTTGTCAGGCATGTTTTTGTGATCGATACAAAGAAATGGCGCAAGTCGCCGATGTCTATCGAGACATGGAAAGAGGTTTCTTCTTTCTGGAAGACCATTCGCCAATATCAGTACGATGCTCTCTTTGACCTTCAGTCCAACACAAAGTCCTCTTTTGTGACTGCTTTTGCAAAAGCCGAAAAGAAAGTAGGCTTTGGTTTTTCCTCCGTCCACGAAAAACCCAATCTCCTCTTCACCAATCACAAGATCGATGTCAACCTCAAACAGAACGTCCGCCTTCGCTACTTGGACGTTGTGAAGGGGTTCTTTGACGACAGCAGCGAATTTATTCCAGAAGGAAGGCAGCTTTTCTTGAACGCTGACGAACAGGCCCGGCTGGAAGAGGTCCTTCAGCCCTTTTCTTCTAAAGGGACGCCTCTTGTCATGGTGTGCTTTGGATCAAGGTGGACAAATAAATCAATGAGGGAGGACGCGCTGATCCTTTTCTTGGAAGGTGTGCAGGAAGCCACAGGAGCCCGGTTCCTTTTTGTTTTTGGCGATCCAAACGAAGAGATCGTCGCAAAACGCCTTCATGGCATCTTTCCTGAAGGACAAATTGTTGGAAGGATGAGCATCCCTCTATGGCAGTCTCTCATGTGCCACATGGACGCGGTCATTGCAATGGACTCAGCAGCGCTGCACCTTTGCGGGACAACAAGGACACCGAGCTTTAGCATTTTTGGGGCGTCCAGCTCATCTGTCTTTAAACCCCTTGGAGATCATCATTGCGCTGTCCAGGGAAAATGTCCCTATGGAAAAACTTTTGTCCAGCGGTGCCCAAGGCTGCGCACATGCAGCACAGGGGCATGTATCAAAGACCTTTCAGTGAATGAACTCTTGCAGCACTTTGCCCATTTTTGGGAGAGAGTAGAAAATCTAAAAAATTCCTTGTGCTAATTTTTTTTTCTACTTTAAGCTGAGTCTTATTTTTTATCCAAGGCGATGCTATGAACCATGCTGCTTCGAAATTTCTACTTCCTCTAGGGATCCTGTCGACTTTTTCTCTTGTTGCGGACGATGACGACTATAGCAGAAACAATCAGTTTGGAATTCTTGCCGAAGCAGTCTTTTTAAAAAGAACCAAAGGACAAAATGAGACACTGGCGGTTGATTCATCGCTAGTGGACCCCGATGTGGCAGGTTCAGGCAAAGTGCTCGACAGCGACAGCCTTATCAGCAGGTTTTCGTACGAGCCAGGTTTTCGAGTCGGCTTGAGCTACATCTATGATAGAAAAAGTTCGTTTGAATCGAACTTTATGCTGATCAACGAGTGGAAGTCGCAAAAAACAGCGGCAGGGGATGGGACGCTCTATTTTCCTTTCAGGGAGACCTATTATACCAACGATTATGTCGATGCGGATGTCGCAACGGCAAAATATTCGTCCAGGCTCTATTCGACAGAATATAACTATTGGAGAGGGATTACGCCAAGATATGAGAACTACTTTGGTTTTTCCTTCATTGTAGGCCTTCGGTATATCGACCTCAGAGAACATTTTAACCTTGCCTATACGAAGACCGTAGATGAGATGCTGCAGACGAGCAACTACAAAATTGGAACGAAGAACCGTATGATCGGTGCTCAGGCAGGGGCCGACCTTCAGTGGAATGCGACAAAGACATTAAGCTGGGACTTTTTCCTTAAACTTGGAGGGTTTTTCAACCTTGGAGAGCAGAGCACCTCGCTTCGTGATAACAACAACACGACCACCATCAGAAAATTCCAAACAAATGCTACCGCCGCTTCTTCGATGCTTGAGGGAGGACTTAGCCTCAGCTACCAAATTCTTGACTGTATCAACATCCATACTGGCTTTGAGCTGCTTTTCTTGGGAGGCTTGGCGCTTGCCCCAGACCAGATTGATAAAAATACTGCGGCCGCAGAAACAAGCCGTTTAAAGTTCAAGGGCGACCCGCTCTTTTATGGGTTCTACGTAGGTGTGGTAGGGTCTTTTTAACAAGTAAAATTTTTCTTTATTTTAGCGCAATTTTGCTGAATTCAAGTAAAAAATTTGCTGCAATATCACCTGTTTTCCCACGATTTTGTAGAAGTAATTTTTTTATTCAAAATTATTGATATAATAGATCGCAAACAATTAATTTTAATTACATTATGTAGTTAAAAAGAATTGAAATTAATATCATTTTTATAAAAAATAGTAGCGAGTTAATTTAACTGCAGATGTGATATGAGTGCGGTACATGCACACCGAGATAGAGGCACCATTGATTATTGGGGCCTGGACGTAAGGCTTGCCGAGAGGGCCCCTGGACTAGTTGATTTTTTGGACAGGAGCGGAAACTTGCGCAACATGGCGGGCTTTTATAGTACAGGCAGGGCTGACGGATCCCTCAAAAAAATGATTTCCTACAACCGCCAAAGCGAGGCAATGGTCCGGGTCGACGGGGTCAAGCGGACATGGGCTGAGCTCCAGCAAATGTTTGAAAGTAGGCTCATCGATCCAAGCAACCCTGATAATACAAAGACAAAAATCTATAGCAGGGAAGACAACCGCGTGTGGACCTATATGAACTCTAAAAAGGGGTTTGTACCGGATCCGACAGATGCATGCGAGGTGGCGCCGATCCACCAGCTTTCAACCGAGGACTATCAGCGTCTGCTTGAGCACTCCAAAAAATTTTACGAGACATATCCTGAAGTTGAGGCAAAAGAGCCCCTTGGCGATGATGGCGAACTTGAAGAAAAAACATGCGTGTTCCAGATTATTTCCGCTGTAAAAGACCAGCCAGAGGGCATCATGAAAAACTTTAACGAGACGATCATCGACGCAAGGCATATTGC
>JASHWM010000132.1 GCA_030044075.1 Candidatus Rhabdochlamydia sp.
GTCTGAAGGAGATAAACAAACGTATCTACCTAATGTCGCAAGACATAATGTAGTAGTAGCCTGGGCACAGGCCTTGAGCGCAAGCTCATGTTGTCTAGATGATTGTTGCATACGCGGCCAACTCTTTGAGCGTCTCGTAAGAGACAGGTAAGTATTCATCATAGTTTAGAAGCTCATCCCCTTTAGGGAATTGAGAGTGTCACAGAAAGCGCTGGTATGATCCCTCCCATGGACCAAATGCAATATCCCTTTTTTTCACATCTGCCATTAGCCCAAGAATATTGGAAAAAGATCTTAAGGCCTGGAGACGAGGTCGTCGATGCCACTTTGGGCAACGGCAAAGACACTTTGATCCTTTCTAAGATTGTGCTCCAAGGACCAATGGGAAGGGTCATCGGCCTTGATATCCAGGAGGAGGCCATCAGCATGGCAAAACGCCTGCTTGAAAGCTCTCTTACTGAGCAGCAGCTGGAAAATGTCCAGCTTTTGAAGCACTCCCATGCCGACCTTCCCTCTCTCCCTACCCTCTCAAGATTAAAATTATTTGTTTATAATCTTGGGTATCTCCCAGGGGGAGATAAACACCTCACTACCCTCACTTCAACGACCCTTGTAAGCATTCGGCAGGCGATGGAAATCCTCCCAGCAGGAGGATTTATCAGCATCACATGCTATCCAGGCCATCCGGAAGGGGCTGTAGAGGAGGAATCGCTCCTAGCCCTGTGCAAAGGACTCCCTTCCCACCTTTGGAACATTTGTTATCACACTTGGCCAAATAAAATAAAATCCCCCACCTATTTTCTAATTCAGAAAAAATAAACTCCGAACACCCTTAATTTAAAACAATAACATTAAAATAATGTTTATATAATTATTTTTAGGTGAAAATATGTTATAATCTTGTTAGAAACAAATAAAGAAACCGTTAATCTCCGGGATAAATGAAAAAAAAGGATTATCTAGATTACCGGTTTAAAAAAATATTTTTCTAACAAATTTTATTTCTCCTAATTTCCAATTTAATTATATAGGTGGAATGGGAGCCGCGGGGAAGCGAAATGAGCACAGGTAAAATCTTTTCTTTTGGTGAGCAATCAAGCTCTTTTTTCGAGTGCGAACGGTCCGTTCAATCTGTAGAAAAAAGTTTAATTGCCACGCCTGTTACCAAAGAAATGAGGGACCTGCTCTTTTCCGAGCTTCAGAAAACGAGCGAAATTTTGGGTCACCTTGCCAAAAGCTCTTTTGTGGACGAGCTCGAAAATAAGATCATCGAGCTGTATGGGAGGATCTCCCATCTTTCCATCCATCTTGAAATCGAAAAATTAAAAGAAGAGATTTCGGGACTGGAAAATTGCCTGCTCTCCTATGACAATAAAGAAATTCTTAGACAGGTGAACAACTTAAAGAGCCACATCGTTGCGCTTTGCTATGAGTGCTCTTTATCCCAGGCGGAAAAAGAGGTGATCAGGGAAGCCAATGAAATGCTGCAAAAAGCGGGCGCTGTCATGCAAGGCCCATCGCAGTCCAAGCGAAAAAAAAACCATGCCGTCCTAGAAGACGATGTGGACATCGATGCGATCGCGCCTTTTTTTGATATTGCTTACCTCATCTATAAAGAGCGCTTTAGGGAATCAAAAAAACTCTATAACCAGCTTGATGAAAGAAGTAAAAAAATCTTTCGACTCCATTATGAAAATTTTACTGATGAAAAGGTTGATTTCGAAGAAAACCCTCTTGTTTCCATTCAGGCCCTCATCGCAAGCGCGTATGATCTTTCCAATGTCGACTATCTCATCAGCGACCTGTCCCCAGAAGAGCTTCAATTGATGTTTTTAGAATTAGATCAAATTCTAAAAAATGAAATATAATTAAGAAAAATTCCATGTTGAATATTATCTGATAATAGTAGTAAAATCTCTACCTTTAAGAGAAATTCTTTACTATATATGTCAGGAATCGTTTTACAAGCAAGACAGTCCGATCCAGTCTTTGATCTTCTATCCCGCTACCCTTACCTAATAGGGCAAGACAGCCTGTCTTTTGTCCCGCTTCCAACGTCTGACCAAGAGGGAACTTTCGAAAGGGTACAGGCATGGTATAAAGAAAAAGAGGCCCTGGTAAGCCTTGTTTGCAATGATACTCTTACTGACGGAATTTCCGAGCTTTTGCAAGATCTTGATAGGCTAAGAAGCCTCTATGAGTCAAAGGTCCTTTCTACCATTATCGATAAGGCCGACTACAAGGCCGTCAGAGATTGCCTGCGTCCTGAGCTGTTGATGCAGACCCAACTCTTTCCAAAGCTCCTGGTTCAGGCAGATGGCGATGTCGATGCGATCAACCCTGCACTTTTGGACGAGGTCACAAAAAACCCAAAATACATTACTTTTTTAGACCTCTCTTCTTTAACGAGCCTCACAGATGAGAAACTGATGAAAATCGTTAAGCTCCTGCCCTATTTAAGGACCCTATTTCTTGATAAGTGCATTTTCCTGACCGCTGGCTCATTAACTGCTTTGGCCTCCCTAAAAAATCTCAAAGTTGTTTCCTTGTGCGCAGCTCCAGCAAATTTATACTCAGGACTTGCAACAACAGTTCCTAATATTGAGACGATCCGTTTTCAAGAAGGCTCCTACCTCGATGAAAATGCATTTTCCTGGCTTGCGCTCTATAGTGAAATTGAACTCCTCGACCTTTCAGGAACCGCGTTTGATCCATCTCATTTAGACAATCTTAAAAGCGTGGAAATGTTAAGGCTTTTGGACTGCACCTATTTACCCCATTCTCCAACAAATAGCAGAAAAAGGCTCGTTCAACACCTGGAAACGCTTGAAGTGAGGTCTTTGACCATCAAAGACCGGTATTTCACAGAACAAGACCTTGAGCAAATCCTGAAGCGTAACGACCATATCAAAGCCGTCAAGGTCATTGATGCAGGTATTTCTCCTGAAATGATCCATAGGTGGAAGCCGTCTGTTTCTATCCTTGTCGCAAGGCGCGAAGATAGATTTGGCCGTTTCCTTCCGATCCAAGCCGCCAGTTCTTCCGAACTCCACGAGACTCGCCCGACTGATTCCGCCTATTCTACTCCGAACATCGGAATAGTTAAGCGCAATGTTTTTGCTTCCTACGATCATCCTGAGCAATATGACCTTGAAGACACCCAGTCAAGCGGTGAAGAGGAAGAGGATGATGACCGCACTTCAGTAAGCGCCGAAAATGGCATTGGCGAAGCAGACTTTGAAGAGTACTTTAGCAATTTGGGTATAGACACTGCTTTCTCTGAGCAGGACACTTCACAATTCGATTAACCTTGGTGCATTGGCCCCTATGACGACAAAAGTAATCCATACGACTCTTTATATCCCAAGTTATACTGATGTCAGCAACGAGCCAAACGGAGAAAATGGGAAAACCCGTTATTACACTATCTTCACAAGGAACCTGGTCCCGTCCATTGCTGCGATCGCAACAAGAAATACCTATGGCACTATGGCCTTGGAGAGGATTTACGATCCGAACATTGAAACAGAATTTCAAAAAGAGCTCATCCGGCACCATTCCCATACAAGGGACATCATCTCTTTCCTTCTTTTTAAAGTTCGCGGACTTTTTCCCTATAAGACCCACACCTCTTCCAAGGCCCTGTACCAACATGGCGTCAGCATCAACGATGCTGAAATGGTCAAGCAATTTTCCGCAGCACATTGCTGCATGACCCCTCATATCATCGACAGTTTCTTTTCCGACCTTCTGGAGATGGTCATCAAGGACATCGCAGAAACTAAGGACCTATCAGATAGAACAAGGGAAGAGATCAGGT
>JASHWM010000133.1 GCA_030044075.1 Candidatus Rhabdochlamydia sp.
GAAAACCGCAAGATTGAGATCATTTCACAAATTGATATTGACCTCTTGAAGCAGCTGAAAGCTGTTCAAGAGGCAATAGAGAAAAAGCAAACCCTTATTGTTAATTAGATGGCTGGCAAGGTGAGCAAGGGTTGCATGGGTTGCAAGGCGAACATGGCTGACATGAGGCATCTGAAGATGGTTTTTGTGAAGGCTGGCATGCAGCAGCAAACACACATGTGAGCGCAAATAAAGCAAAGACTGCTAACTTCTTTTTCATATTGTCTCCATAAATTTGTGGGATCTATAAAACTTTTTTTTACAGATTAATTTCATATTATGTCAACAGCAATCCAACATCATTTTTCTAGAATATATCTTTTTGTTTCCCTATTCTGACTGCTTGCATATGCCGAGAAAAAATGAGAAGGCTATTCCTTTTTTTCCTTTTACCGATCTATGTTCATTCACAATCGGATGATCGCCCAAACAGGTTATCTATCGGGCCTGACATCTTTTATCGAGATTTTCATGAAAAGCTGCCATCCCCTTTAAAGAGCGATGAATACGGCCCTTTTTATGGTCTTGTGGCAGGATATGAGTACAAAAGATCCCGTCAGCTCTACGCAGGCCTTGATGTCGCCTATTCTTTTGCGAATGCGGTCTACGACGGAAGCATTACCAATTTTTCAAATGGATCGTGGGAGGTTTTTCCAAAGAGAGGACGATCTCGCAATCAAATCCTGAATGTAGAGGCAAGGCTTGGCTATACCTTCGTCGCAAAGGACCTTTTTGCCCTGCAGCTTTCTCCTTATTTTGGAGCGGGATACGCCAGATGGGCGCGCAAACCTGATTATAAAGAGATTTACACATGGGAATACCTTGCAGTAGGGCTTTTAACGACCTATGATGTAAACCGGATTTTTAACCTAGGGCTAAACCTGAAGGTCATGAGGATGGTCAATGCAATGATGAAGATCGACGGAAGCGACCTGAAGGCCTCCCTATCTCTTGGCAATCGCATGCAATATGGATTAGAGCTCCCTATGGTCTTCTCACTAGACAAACAAAAGATCTGGGACATTCGCTTCATTCCCTATTATTATCAAAAAAATATTGGACAAAGCTCTCCTAAAACTGTCGACGGCCAAAGAATTGTTGAGCCCTCGAGCCGTACCTTCCTGGTCGGGTCGCGCCTGGAAATATCAGCAAGCTTCTAAAGGATCCACCATCAAATCTTAATAAAAATTTAAATTACCAAAAAAGAGGGCTATTCTACAAAGGCATTATTTATTATCATTTTTATATCCTTCAGTAAATAGATCAAATAATGGCGATTACCCAAAGCCCCTATTTCCGCCCCACCCGTTTTGCTATTTTGAGCACAAGCCTCTTGAACGAGCCTTTTGCCTCCCTCTATGTCCTGCTCCCCTTTATCCTTCATAAAAACCTTGGGGCGACAGCACTTGAGATTGTAATTTTAACTATACTGAAGCCCCTGGTCTCTGTTTTTTCCTTTTATTGGAGCGCCCATATTGATCCGCAAAAACTGCGATCGAACATGACTTGGGCAGGTGTTTTGGCAAGGGTGCCCTTTCTATTTTTTCCTTGGTTCCATGACGTATGGTTTGTGGTCCTTTCCGGGGCGACCTATATGCTCTTTACAAGGGCGGCCATCCCCGCGTGGATGGAAATCTTAAAGCGCAACCTGCCAAAGGAAACAAGGGAAAAACTTTTTTCGACCGGATCGGCGCTTGGTTATGCAGAAGGAATTTTTCTTGCACTTTTCATCGGGCAGATGCTGGACAACCATCCGAGTTCGTGGGGCATTTTCTTCTTTTCCAGCGCCCTTTTAGGGATCATAAGCGTCTTTGTCCAGTCAAAGATCCCTATAGCCACGGCAACGCATTATAAAGCGCCCCAAACCCTTCCTCTGACCCAGCAGATCGTACAGCCATGGCAAAACATGCTCCGCCTGATCAAAAGCAGGCCGGACTTCGCCTGCTTCCAATGGGGCTTTATGGCAGCTGGCTTTGGCATTATGTTGATCATTCCTGTCCTCCCCATTTTTTTCTCAGATGTCCTCCATCTGTCCTACACAGACCTCGCGATTGCCTTTTGCATTTGCAAAGGCCTTGGATTCGTGTTTTTCTCTCCGATATGGGCGAGGGCGATGAACAGGATGTCCATTGCGTCGCTCACCTGTTTGATTTGCCTCGGGTTTGCAAGTTTTTCAATTTTCCTTTTATTCGCCCCTTTCTCATCCATTTTGGTTTATCTGGCCTACATCATTTATGGTGTTGCCCAAGCAGGGAGCCATTTGCTCTGGCATCTTTCAGGCCCGCTCTTTTCACAGGGGGAGGACAGCTCTCAATATAGCGGGGTGAACATCTTGACGGTCGGTATGAGGGGCATGATCGCCCCGGCGCTAGGAGGATTGTTTTGCGGGGCTTTCGGGCCTATCGCAGTGCTCGCTTTTGGGATCGGCCTTTGCATATATGGGGGCTATCATATGATTGCGCGTTCGCCAGCTGCGCTTCGAGCAAAATTAAAGTAAGGCTCTATACCGTTTATTCTCTCTCTCTTCATACCTCTTTAAGTACTTTTCCCATAATTTTTGAGGCAGTATCTGACCCATGTGTTCCCGCTGTGCGGATACGACACTAGAAATACAGCCTCGTTAAATGTACCACCTGTGGCATCAACATGGTAGTACTTTGGCAAATTGCCCGGACAATACTGTCCTATCGCGAGCAACAAAAAAATTAAAGTCGCCCTCACCCTCCCCCGCCAACAGGAATTGAAAAGAAAAGGAGGAGGGACTCTTCTCCGGGGTTTCTAAATCCCATGCTCCCGTTGGAGATATGATACCCCTGCACGCCGATCCTCATATTGT
>JASHWM010000015.1 GCA_030044075.1 Candidatus Rhabdochlamydia sp.
GAAAGGAATATCTGGACATAGGGGAGGTCTTCGTTTGAGATCTCGGGAAGGTCAAAGAGAAGGTCGACGTAGAGGATGTGGTTTGTGAAGCAGTCGTGATGAAATACCTTAAGAGTATTTTGTGTATGTTCTTTTAAGTGAAATTGCCTGCCGAATTTAGGGACATCTTCCAAAGTGACCTTGGGAAGGCAGTCAATGCTTTGCTTTTGAGATTCTTTTTGAAAATGCTCGAGATCTTCGGTTTGTTTGATGATGTGCTTGGTCTGTATGTCATCAAAGGTCTTTTGAAGCTCTTCGAGCTTCCTTTTTTCTTCCAGTTCTTCCTGTGCAGCAAGATGGATGCTTGGCACCATTGTCACGCGGACATAGTGGGGATTGGCAAGGAAGTATTTTTTGATAAGCGCCGGAAGGTAATGAGGGTCTTTGGTTTTTCGGATCAGCACTTCGAAATGCTTATGGATCGTCAAGGCGCTTTCAGGTGCGCATCCATGTTGCTTGCCAAGGCCAGACCGCATAAAAAGTGTCAGCCCAAAGGGAGAATGGTCCCCTGAAATTTCTGTTCGAGAAAATTCAAGCTGGTGAAGGGCCGATTCGATTTGCTCCATCGGGATCCCTTCTTGAACGATCTCCTCTAAAGATCCAAATAGGAGCGCTTGGAGGTCCTCTGCGCTCTTTTTTTTGCATCCTTTAAAAATGAATTCATACGGCACTTCGCTCATTTCGATGTCGATATATGCTTCCACATCTACGCAAAGATCTGAGTCGAGTAGCCTTTTTTTCAATAAAGAAGCATCTGTGTCCATAAGGATGGAGTCAAGCAATGTCAGCGCGAGCACTTCTTCCTGCTCAAGGACATGTGCCGTGAGAAAACCAAAAACGACAATTGTCTTATTAGAAATGTCGTCTGTTTCATTTACTGGATATTCACTTGTTTTGTAGATCGGCTTTGCAAATCTTTTTTGTTTGGGGAGGGAAGGGATTTGGCTTAGTTTTGGTGCATTCTTTAGAGCTTTCTCTTCGATAAAATCAAGATGCTTTTTGAGCGGCAGGTTCCCATAAAAGAAAAAAAGGCATCTGCTTGGATGGTAATAGGTCTCGTGAAAATCGATGAGCTGTTCATAGGTGAGGGAAGGGATGACTTTCGGATCGCCCCCTGAATTAAAACGGTAGGGGAGGTCTGGGAACAAGCTTTCAGTGACCTCATGCCAAAGACGGGAGTCCACAGAAGACATGCTCCCTTTCATTTCATTAAAGACGATCCCCTTGTTCTCGATAGGACTTTTGGGGTTTGCAGGGTCGGAAAATTCGATGCGGTGCCCTTCCTGCAAAAAGCTGAAATAGTCGAGCTTAGGGTGAAAGACCGCGTCTATATAGACCTCTAGAAGATTATAAAAATCTTTTACCACCTGGGTTGCCGCAGGGTAGCAGGTAAAATCGTTCCCAGTAAGGGCGTTCATGTAGGTGTTCAGGCTGCGCCTTCCCATCCCGAAAAAAGGGTCTTTGATCGGGTATTTTCTAGACCCGCACAAGACGGTGTGCTCGAGGATGTGGGCCACCCCATTGCTGCTGTCCGGGTGGGTCTTGAAGGAAAGACAAAATAAATTTTCAGGATCGTCATTCTCGATATGCATGATCTGGGCGCCGCTTGGCTCATGTACGATCTCGCGCAAGGTGCACTTAAGCTCAGTAATTTCTTGAATTTTTGTTAAGTGAAAATTTTGATATGATTCATCCTGGTTTTTAAAAAAAAACATATGGTTGGCCATAGAATATACGTGAATATCAATTGCTTTAGTATATGAAAATAGTATTTAAAATTTGGGAAATGCGCAAGAAAAGAGAAAAGAAAAACGTAAATTTTTTATTGGCATTCTCATTAATTAGAAATTTTGTTAAAATTTCCTCTTTGAATTTAATTTTCATGTGTTTAAATGAGCGTTTATTTTAATACTTTTATTTCAAATTGCGTACCTTTCTATAATGAAACAGATCCAGGCAGTGTTACTGATAATAAAATTTATGCATTTGTCGTGATCGGTAAGGTGCTCGAGGCGGTTGCACTCGTTTCGCTGCCGGTGATTGCTGCTGTTGCGCTAACAGTTGCGCCTTATGCTTGGTTTTTCCTGGCAGCTTCTGTAAGCGCCTTTGTGCTTGGGAAATTTTTGGCGAACATGTCCGATGATTCCCTGCCGCCCCCGCCTCCGCCCCCGCCCGGTGTGCACAGACCAATTGGTGTTCCCAATCATAGCGGGAAAGCCTGCTGGGCCATCTGTGTCATGCAGCTCATCATGCACGTCCCCTCTCTTGAGGAGGCCATCATGAACGCACCTGAATTTGCAGGGGATGATTACCGCGTCATCAAAGATTTTATCCAAAGATACCGCGCTTCCCAAGATGGCGGTGTTGCCATCCTTCCTAATTTCGACATGCGCGAGATCCACCAGGCTTTGGCAGTGCTTAATCCAGGCATCGATCCCGACGTGGGAAGAAATGGAGATGCCAGAGAAGGGCTTGCCGCTTTGACGCAACATCTTGCAGATGGATCAGGCGTGAACAATACTATTCATGAGGTCACTTTTTCTGGCGGCGCCTTAGATCATCCTGATGCGATTATTCCGGTATGCCTTGCAAACCGAGATGCCAAAGGTTTCGATGGACTTTTTAGAGAATACTTCTTTCCTGAACAGGGTGATCACGGTGTTCCAAGAAGTAGAAAATTTGCAGACGATCCAAGAGAGTTTATCATCAACATGCAACGATTGACTTATGATTTTTCAGGAGGCCGTCTTAGAGTGAACAAGATCAGGGATAGGATCGATATTCCTGAGGAACTGGTGGTCGATGGGGATTGCTATGTCAATGATGAAGGGCAGAAAAGATATGTTTGCGATTTTTTCATCGAGCATAAAAATGGCGTGAACAATGGCCATTATGTCTGCTATGTCAAGCAGTCCGACGGTTGGATCAGATGCGATAACAACCGGGTCCAAATGATCACTGAAGAGCAAGCCAGGGATGCGATGGGTGTTGGCTATCTCTACCATTTTACAAAAGTGTAGCATTATATTTTATGATTAAAATAGATAATTACCCTGCTGAAAAGCCTTATTTGTCTATCGAGACTCCTGAGAGGAACACTCAGCTCGATAACAAAGTCTATTTTTATGTAGGGCGCGTCCTTCAGGGAATTGCTGTTTCAGGAGCGATCGCGTCGATCGCCGCCTATTCATTTACTGCCATTATCCTTTCTACCCTCGTTATTTCTACCATTGCTGCGGTTACCTTATTTGTTATCGGGACCATTTTTACAAATGCCTCCTTGCCCCTTCCTGAAGAGGAAAGGCCAAGGAATGTTTTAAGGCCGGCGAGGGTCTTTGTTGAAGGGCAGCCTGTAGGGATCGTAAACCGCTCAAATAACTGTTGGGCGATCAGCATGATGCAGCTTATCTTGCATACTCCAAGCTTGTGCGAGGAAATTGAGAATGGCGAAGGTTTTAGGGATGACCAATTTCAGCCGCTTAGAGACTTTATTGCCGCTTACCGCGCCTCTTGCGGAAACCAGGAGTTTGTATCCGCCGAGGCCAAAGCGCAGAATATTAGGGAATGCCTCCACGTCCTCAACAATCATTTTTCACGAAATGGCCGCAGGCAGGAAGATGCAGGGGAGGCGATCCTGCAGATTCTAGGCCGTCTCCCGAATGGGAGAAGTGTTTCTAATCAGATCCTGGAAACCAGGTCGAACGGAGGGCGTCAAGAGAGGTTTGACAGCATTATCTGTTTAGACCTCCCAGGACATAGGAACGCTCCTTTTGAAGAGCTGTTTCCCCTTGCATTTCAAGGTTCTGCAAATGATCTTGTCTCAGGAGCAGAGATCACGAGCAGAATGATATTTCGCGATGGGGCGCCAAATGAGATGATGGTGCAGATCAACCGCTTTACTAATCAGGTGACTCCGAGGGGCGGCTTTAGGAGCGTCAAGCTCAATGAAGCGGTCGCGATACCAGATGTCTTTGACCTGCCAGACGATGTTCTACCGGATGGGGCAGAGGAAGCGAGCTATGAATGCGATGGTTTTATCGAGCATAGGGGCGCCAGCAGCCAATATGGCCATTATGTGACCTATGTCAAGAAAGAGGGCATTTGGTGGCGTTGCAATGATGAGACGGTCACGGCAGTTCCTGAAGAGATTGTCAAACGTGCCAAAGGAAAAGGCTACATTTATCACTTTTCCAAAGTGGAGAAATAGTGTGCCTTCAGTGTCTTTTTTCTAAAGGCACACAGTCTGATTACCAGCTTAAGTTAGCCGATGATTGATATTCTGTGACCCTCGTTTCAAAGAAGTTTTTCTCTTTTCCGAGGTCGATTGTCTCGCTCATCCAAGGGAATGGGTTCTTTGAGCGGTATTGGGCCTTCAGGCCGATCCTTTCCAGCCTACGGTCTGCAATATACTGGACATATTCGCGGAACATCGGAGCGGTAAGCCCCAAGATCCCTTTAGGAAGGCAATCTTGGGCGTATTGAATTTCGAGTTCAACCGCTTTCTTGACCTGTTCGACGATATGTGCTTGAAACTCTTCTGTCCAGATCTCTTTGTTCTCTTCTTTGATCTGGTTGATCAAATCTATACCAAAGTTGAGGTGGATGGTTTCATCGCGCAGGATATATTGGAACTGCTCGCCGATCCCTGTCATCTTGTTTTGTCTGTGAAACGATAGGATCATGACAAAACCGCTATAGAAGAAAATACCTTCCATAATGATGTAGAACCCAATGAGGTTCTCGAGGAATTTTTGGGCGCCTTCATTTGTTGCTGTCGAAAAATCTTCCTTCATGACAGCTTCTGTTAATTCCATTTCGAACTTGTCCTTGTCATGAATGGAATTGACCTCATTGTACATGTTGAACACTTCGCCCTGGTCTAGGGAAAGTGATTCGACGATATAATGAAATGTATGCGTGTGGATCGCTTCCTCGAATGCCTGCCGCAGAAGATACTGCCTCGCCTCGGGATTTGTGATGTGCTTGAAGATCGCAAGGACAATATTGTTTCCGACCAGGCTTTCCGCTGTGCTGAAAAAGCCAAGGTTGCGCATGATCACACGTTTTTCATCGGCGCTGAGAACATTTGACTTCCACATCTCAATGTCCTTGGACATGGGGACCTCAGTGGGCATCCAGTGGTTTGCGCAGCCATTGATATAGTGCTCCCAGGCCCATTTATATTTGAGGGGCATTAACTGGTTGACATCGACCTGGTTGTTGTTGATCAGCCGCTTTTCATTTGCCTTCACTCTTTTGGAGCTACTTTCTTTGCTCGTATCTAAATCCTCGTCAAAACTTAACATAGGTATGGTCCTTTTTTAGTTTATTGGCAGCTTTCACAACCCTCTTCCAGGCTGCAACTGATTGGTTTTGGTTTTTCGGGAGCAGCGGACTTTTCTTCCTCTCTAGATACTTGGATGTTGCTGGAAGCTGATTTGCTCTTCATCCATCTTGGCTGCAGCCCTCTTTTGTTGATGTCGGTCGTCGATTTCTCAATTTGGGTTGCAGCAAGGGTCCTGAGGTAATAGTTGGTCTTCAGTCCTTTTTTCCAAGAGAGCATATACATTTGGTGGAGTTTTTTTCCACTTGGTTCGGCAAGGTACATGTTCAGGGATTGTCCCATATCGATCCATTTTTGACGGCGGCTGGCGCATTCGAGGATCCATTCAGGATCGATCTCGAAGGCAGTAAGGAACACTCTTTTGACATCATCTGGGATGCGGTCGATCTGGGAGATCGATCCATCAAAGTACTTGAGGTCGTCGAGCATATCGTGGTCCCACAGGTCCAATTCTTTCAGACGGTCGACAAGAGATAGGTTCGGAATGGTGAACTCGCCAGAAAGGTTGGATTTCACGAACAGATGTTTGTACATCGGTTCGATCGACTGGGTAACGCCGGTGATATTTGAAATCGTCGCAGTTGGAGCGATTGCCATGGTATTGCTGTTCCTCATCCCGTGCTTTTTGACCGACTCCCTTACGGCAGTCCAATCAAGGGAGCTTGCTCGGTCGACCTCTAATGCCTCGCCCCTTTCTTTTTCTAGAAGAGCGATGGTGTCTTGAGGAAGCATCCCTCTGTCCCATTTGGAGCCTTTATAAGAGCTGTATGTACCCCGCTCTTTTGCAAGTTCGCTCGAGGCAAGGATCGCATAATAGGCGATCAGCTCCATGCTCCTGTCTGAAAAGGCGACTGCCTCATGGCTTGCATAGCTGATATTTTGCATATAGAGGGCATCTTGGAATCCCATCAGTCCAAGGCCTATTGGGCGATGGCGCAAGTTGGAGTTCTTTGCTTCTGCAGTAGGATAGAAGTTGATATCGATCACGTTGTCGAGCATGCGGACTGCTGTGCGAACGGTGCTTGCAAGCTTTTTCTCGTCCAGTTTGCCTTTCTTCATGTGCTCGGCAAGGTTGACAGAGCCCAGGTTGCAAACAGCGGTCTCTTCTGCAGATGTGTTGAGGAGGATTTCTGTGCACAGGTTTGAGCTGTGGATGACGCCGGCATGGTCTTGCGGAGAGCGGATATTGGAAGGGTCTTTAAAGGTGATCCATGGATGTCCTGTTTCAAAGAGCATGCTGAGCATTTTGCGCCAGAGCATCATGGCTTCGACTTTTTTATATAGTTTGAGCTTCCCTTGCTCGACCATCTTCTCATATTCTTCGTACCGCTTTTCGAAGGCCTGCCCATACAAATCATGGAGGTCGGGCGTATCGGAAGGACTGAAGAGGGTCCACACCCCATTGTTTGCGACCCGCTTCATAAACAGGTCGGGGATCCAGTTGGCTGTGTTCATGTCGTGGGTGCGGCGTCTTTCATCTCCGGTATTTTTCCGAAGTTCCAAAAAGTCCTCGATGTCAAGGTGCCAGGTCTCGAGGTAGGCGCACATTGCGCCCTTGCGCTTGCCCCCGTTGTGGGCAAGGCCCGAAGTTGTCATGTAGGATTCGTCTCCTTCGACTTCAAGGTCGAATACGACGGCTGACTGTGAGATTTGCTTGACGGAGTTCACGCGGCTAAAGACAAACCCTTCATGTGACAGCCAGTTATGCTTGGTAACGGGCTCGCAGCCTACTTTGTTTGCAAGCTCAGCAAATGCAGGGATGCGCAGATCGTAACTATGGCTTGTATTATTGAACTTTGCTTCCGATCTATCAGATCGAATGCCAGTATGGTTATGGTTGCGGACCCTTAAATTGCCTGAAGTGGGGACTCCAAAACGCAAAGATTGATAGCGGACGCCCTCAATGAGAGGAAGGGATGTGTTGCTGAAAACGATCTCTTTTTCCCTGGAAATATGGCCATCAGTTTCCAGAATGCCTTGGAGCATCGCAAGAGCTTGCGGCCTTGGCAAATGTGCAAACCGGGGAGCAATGTGCTTATTTTTTTCATGATCATAAAGATCATCGTAATCAAACGGCAATGTAGGAGCTCCGCTTCCAATAAATTGGTCGTTTGTTGCATCGCGCACGACACCCCGTCCTGCCGCCCAGCGGATCTGGAGGTAAGTTTCGCCCCGTCCTGTTTCCCAATAGTGGATGCCCCTGTTAACGAGATACTGGCGCACAAATTCGAGGTGAAGGTCTTTTTGCGGGTTACCGGAAACACCCCATTCTAGGCCATCCTGTGACAAGTGGCCGTCTCCAAGCAAAATTCCATAAAGCCGTGCATCTTCTTCATCGAAGCTAGGGACGATTTGCGTCTCTTTTGGAATGACCTGTGCGACATAATCTCCTTTTTCAAGTTGACTAGCTTCCACCCACTCGCATCGCACTTTTCCTTTATGTAACCAGGAAAGTGTGCGGTCGTTTGCCTGCTCCATAGGCACTCCTCGAATCGCATAGAAGGGGTGTCCTGCAGTAACTTTGAGAGGGTCCAGGGAGTGTTTGACGTCTACTTCCACCATTGGGTCCTTCTGATTGTAGACAAACTTTTGGGTCACTGACCTATATGTTCCGCTAATCCCCAGGACTAAGTCTCCAATCGATAAATTGGCGATGGGCTGGATTCCACGCGCAGTAAAAACCCTTGTGTAGGGATCAAAACATTGGTTGACTGCGACTGCTGTGTCGTTTGCGACTTTTAAGAAGGGGATCACGCCTTGGGAAGAGCCGTTTGTTCCCTTGATGCGAGACCCTGTTGCCCGTACGTTTGTCCAATCGTTCCCAATGCCGCCGGCCCATTTAGAAAGTTGTGCGTCGTCTGCCACGACTTTAAAAATGTGGGAGAGGTCGTCCATAACTGTGGAGAGGTAGCAGGAGCTGAGCTGTGCATGCCTTGTTCCTGAATTGAACAGGGTAGGGGTCCCGGAAACGTACTCAAATTTTGAGAGGACGTTGTAGAATTCGATCGCCCTTTCGTTCTTTTGTGCGCCCTCATTGAGGGAAACGCCCATGGCAACCCTCATCCAAAAAATTTGCGGTGTTTCCAGCCTTCTTTGCTGCTCATGGATAAAATATCTGTCGTACAAAGTTTGCAGCCCGAGGTAGGAGAACTTGTCGTCCCTCTTGAGGTCCATCGCTGCGCTGAGCTTGTCGAGGTCGAATTCTAAAAGCGCAGGGTCTAACCTCTCCAAAGAGATGCCGAGCGCGATATATTTTTTAAAATAGCGCTTGTGCTCGGCTTCCAAAGAAGCGTCGGAAGAGCCGATATTCATCGTTTCTCTATAGAGCACATCAAGGAGCAGCCGTGAGGCCGCAGTCGAGTAGGCAGGCTCGATCTCAATCTTTGTCCGGGCTGCCATCATGGTGGCCAGGTCGACCTCGCTGTCCTTGATCCCTTCGTAAAAGTTGCTGATCACACTCTCTAAAAGTTCTTCGGCAGAGACGTTCTTCAGGCCGCGGCAGGCAAACTTAAGTTTTTTGAGAAGCTGCTCTTCTGTCAATTGGTAGAAGGACAGGTCGGCCCTCTGGATAGAGAATTGGCGGATTTCCCGGGCCGGAGGCAGGCCGGCATCTGATTTAGGAGCTTCCGTCTCTACCCCAGCGCGCATCAAGATGTATTTTTTTGCGACATCAAAAAAGCCCTCTTTCATCAGTCGCTTCTCGATTTCATCCTCTATAAGGGCAACGTGAAGGGGGATCCCTGATTTGGCGATGGCAATGGCCCCTTCGACAACTTTATGCGTAAGGAGGTTGACAGACTTGATGATCTCTTCAGTTGATGGGCCTTCGATATTGTTTGTAAGGCGAAAGGCTTTTTCAATCGTCGAGGCGATCTTCATTGGATTGAAACGGACCAATGTTTGATCTTCACGGTAGATCTTTAAATTTTGAGGAGAGTCTTCCCTTAGGATCTTGTGCTGGTCGCGATAGATGATATAGTCTCTTGCAACATCATGATATCCCTTTTTCATGAGAGAGAGCTCGACGACGTCTTGAATTCCCTCGACAGTAAGGCATGCCCCTTTTGAGGCAAGCGATAGTACTTCTTCTGACACATAGTCGGTAACTTCTTGGATGCAGTTCTTAATTTCCGAAGTCAGGGGGTCTGTCTTAGATACTTTGCGCGTATCGCGGAAGGCAGCCTCTATGGCATTGTAAATCCGTTCCTTCCGGTAGGGAACTAATGACCCGTCTCTTTTTACGACGGTATACTGACTTGCATTTTCCCCCTTGTTTGCTTGTAGTGAAGACAAAAGATCAGAGGGGGAGCGAGTCATTGTTGGCGTGGGTTCATGAGAAGAAGGTTTTGGCATAATCACTCTTTTGTTTTTTTATGATGGTTCGGGTGCAGAGCTCGCACAAGTTTCCTATTTACAGAGGTTTACTTGAGGAGAGGTCTACCACCTATGGTAGTGGGACACCCTTGTATACACTATATATAGTAGTTTTTGGTTTAGTGCTACAAAAAAATGTAATTCACAGAAGAAGAAAGGGATACCAAAAAAAAATTAGACTCTTGCAACTTGGGCAAAAGGAATTGACTCGAAAAAAAAAGAAAAAAGTTGTTAAACTGACGTCATAGTCAGATGGATGAAAATGAGAAAAATCAACGTTGTTCCCAATATCATCACAGCTTTTGGCCTCTCTTGCGGCCTGTTCGTCATTTTTAAAGTGAACATGGTCGAATTTGGCGCCGGGACATATCAGCTGCTCCACGCTTCCACTTTGCTCCTGCTTGTAGCGGCATTCGCCGACGTGCTTGATGGAGCGGTCGCGCGTGTCATCCACGCAGAAAGCGAATTTGGCGCAATGTTTGATTCACTTGCTGATGCAATCTCTTTTGGGATTGCCCCTTCTGTTCTTTTTTTGAAACATCTTTCCCTCGAGCAGGGGACCGGTCTTTCTTTTTTTGCGATCATTGGCGCAATGCTTTTTTCGATCGCAGGGGTATTACGATTGGTGCGCTTCAATGTCAAAACCCATGAAGCAAAAGGAAATCCTGATGCGATGCAATCGCAAAAGAAAAATTTTACAGGGCTCCCCATTCCAGCAGCTGCTTTGACAGCAGTTTCGAGCAATATGATCATCGCATCGCCTTATGCGGACAAATTTTTTCCATTTTCTGATACAACTCGAGCAATTGTTCTGACCTGCATCATGATCGTATTGGCATATTTTATGATCAGTCGATGGAAGTTCCCGAGCTTGAAAACCCTGCATTTCAGGGTCTCTTCTTTTCATTTAGTTTTTTTTACAGTGCTGGTTGCGATTTTTGTCCTCTATGGGATTCTCTATTTCTTCCCCATTATTCTTGCTACGGTTACATGGGCCTATATTTTAGTGGCCTGGATCCTTTCCATAATTCGAATTATCGCCGGTAAAAAATCTAAGACATTAGAAGATTTTGAACCTGATCAAGAAGACTTCTAAATTAGAAAAAGTTTGTAGTTTATTGTTTTATTCTTTTTTGTTATAATTTTGAATAAAAAATAAATTATCTATTCTATTTTTATTATGTCTTTATTATTAGTAAATACTTTAGAAAGTGATTCGCGGGCCTCCATTTCATCGCTGGACGAGCTTGGCGATACGCAAAGCCTCCAAGGGCCTGCCCTTCCCGAATCGAACGATCTTGCATTTCAGCGGGTTGTAGAGCATGTAGGCAAAGATCCTTTTGTACAAGAAATCCCATTATTTTATGTCCTTTCGATTGAACTGCAAACCCTGTTTTACAGGTGCGGTGTAAAAATTGAATGGAGGGACAAATTCCTTGTCCCCTTGTTAAAAAATCTATATCGGGTGCGCAGCGAGCAGCCCCGCGCAAAAAATGAGACCCTCGCTTTTTTTCAGGATATAAGGAAATTTTTAAACGATCGAAAAGGGATCCCTCCAGTTGATTTGAGCTACGCTCTTGCCAGTATAGAAAGGTGGGAGGAATTTCTAAAAAGTTCGACCATGGGAGAGCTTTTTTCTTCTTGTCTAGAATTAAAAAGGACAAAGCAGAGCAAGCAAATTGATGTGTACGACCATCCGGTCTTCACAGCAAGGGGGATGGGAAAGAAAGATTATACAAACTACCAAACGCTCCTTGCCTTCCGAAGGATGGAATATTTCAGAGGCATACTGATTTTAAGGATGGTCCTTGATTTCAGGGACTCAGATGGAAAAGAAAAAGATTTTGCTTTGGAAAGACAGATTCAAGACCCTGTGATGCAAATTGCGATGGAGAATTTTTTGTCCAAGCAGCTGAAAGATGTATGTAAAATGAAGCCCCGATATGTCATCGAATTTACAAGGTATTATACACAGTACTGCGCTGATCTATTTTCAACTTTTAAAAAGTTTTTTGCAAAGGGCGGCGAACTTTCCACATTTGATAAGGGTTTCTATGAAACGATGGAAAAAAGTTATGAGGCAAGGGCGACCGAAGAAGGTCCTTTTATTCATGGATATATGGAAGACCACCAAGCTTTGATAAGAGAGTTTGGAAGTCCGATGGAGAAAAGGATAGACTTTTATCAAAAGTGGAAAAAGGAAATGGACTTGATCCTATCCGACCTGAAAGAGAACCTTGCCGTAGTTGCAAATTTTGCAGCATTTATTGCGAGCTCGGACCAAGCGGCGATGAAGGAGATCTGCAGAAGAGGAAATTCTCAAGAGGTGCTGAGAGGCGAGATCGTCGCATTTAGCAGAAATCAAAAAGACCCCGTTTATCAGAGGGAGCATTTAAAAGAGCAGCTGGCGATACTGACCCAGTTTAAGGCAAAAGCTCCTGGACTCTATCATTTGAGACAAAGCATTGAAACTTTTTTGAGAGACTTCCTGGATTTTGAATTGACCTACAGGATAACCATTGAGGAGGGGCTTGAGCTCTTAAGAAGATCTGGGGCAAAGCTGATCATTGATAGGTCGAGTGGAAGCCAGTTTTTAGGAGCAACTAGAAAAGAAAGAAAATCGAGCTTTACGGCCAGTTCTTTGGGTGAAGAAGTTGAGGAGCCGGAATCATCAGATGACGATGAAATAGACACCGCCTTAGATGTTCAGCAAGCTCAAAAAGCCAAGCCACCCATTAATGGGGAAGATTTTGTTCTGAACCTCGAGGCAACGCTTATGCATGCCCTTAGGAAGGCGGAGTGTTTTTCCTCCAGCGAGGTAAACAAGGAAGCTTTTCAAAATGCTAAGGTCCATTTGGCCAACTTTGGAATTTTCCTCGTTCGTTTTATCAATAGACAAACTCTTTCAAAGGCCGAGCAATTTTTCCTCATGGCCGGTGCATTTGAAGAAGCAAATCTTTGTGTTGAGCAGATCCTGTTCGCCCTCCACATCCATAAGAATAAGATCTCGACCTTTGATGAAGCAGCTCCCCATCGCAGCCACTATCTGAATGATTATATGGAGGGATTGGCTGGTTTCCCCAAATCGGGGAGCGATTTTGTGTCTCGGATCGATGGGATAGGGTTATTTACAAGGGATATTGGGGCCAAAACACAGCGCCACGCAAATTGTCCTATAAAAAGGCTCCTTGTCGATTTATATTATGCAGAAGGGGGAACTGAAGAAGCCCTATTACAGAAAACTTTTGCGGAGATGGTCCGCCTTTCCCAAGGCCTGTACGGCTTTTGTAAAGATGTGGCGGCATATGCAAAAGTGAAAGAGAATGTGAATATCAAGGGGTGGGCAGCTTATTGCAGCCAGCTAAAAGCTCCAATTTCAGAAGAAAAAGAAAAAACGGTAGAAAAAAGAGGGCCTTTATATTCTATAAAAGCAAAATTACTGGAAATAAGACAGGACAGGTTCCCTGGGCTTGTCGAGAACGTCCTTTATAATACGATGCTCCGCCTTGAAGAGGTAGTTTCCTATTTGCAAGATAGGCGCCCAAAAGAAAGCTGGCTCCTATTTTCCTCTGGAGTGTTTTTGTCTCATCTGATCGCAGAGCAAGTGATGGAGGTGTGCCTGCTTGACCGACATGGCGAATGTAATAGGAAAGATTATGATCACGACATTGAGAGGATGAGCTCTGATTTGGGAAAGTTTGCTTTTACAGCTGAAGAGACCAAGTTTTTACAAAGGTCGAAAGAAAGCCGCACCATGACGCGGTATCCATGGGGAAATTATGCGAAAGCAGCTGAGCTTTCTTCTTTTGGAAACGAGGTAATAAAGCTATCCTCCCTCAGTAAAACGCTTGAAAAATTGCCGGAAGGGTTTTCCATTGTCACTCCTGATGGGGAAGTGGAGCTTGCTATGGTAGAAGCAAAAATCATGGAAGAGGTCAATCTTTTAGCGGGCATTCTTGGAAAAGTGATGCATACTTCCGTTTCCTCAGAGTGACCACAGACAGAATTCCCTAAAAGAAGGGAACAAAAGATTTGTCATTGAGGGCATCGATCTTTGTAAAGCACTCAGCAAGCAAGTCTACTTGATCTGGGTCAAGGCCCAAGGTTAACCGGATCGTCGTGACATTTTCAGTAAAGAGCACGGATAGGTTAGGATGATAAAACCCAAGGCTTGGGCGGTAAAAAATGGGGAGCTTTTCCTCCAAACATTTTACTGAAAGAGTTCCTGCGACAAACGTGGCCCCTCTGAGTTGATGCAAGGGCCCCTTCACTTTAATGTCCAGAAAAGCGGGATCTGCCGCATCTTCTATAGGCATGATACGATAGTTTGCAGACTCATTGCAAAGAAGCCTCTCTGGTACTTTTCGAAGCAGCTGCCTTGTATTATGAAAAACCTGTTTTCGATAGAGCTCCAGCTCTTTAAAGGCGCTCTTATAGGCAAGGCAAAACCAGTTTAGGCTGAGCTGATCCGTGAGCAGCGCGGGGTCGGTCAAAAGAGAATCAAATGGTGCCCATCTGGGGTCCTTGTTGTGAATCATGTAGAGCGGGGCGCCCGAATAGTTGTCCATTCCAAACAGATCGAATTTAATGCCGCTCCTGTAACAGACGATATTAAGCATACCTGATTGAATCATCTCTTGAAATTCATCAAGGAGCTTGCCAATGCGGGGAGAATCAATATAATCAAGCGTACAGTCGATCGCAAGCGTCAGGGGCTTGTCTTTTCTTGCGTCGAACGTTCTATGCAAGACGGTAGCGATCTGTTCGACTTTATATTCCGTTGTCTGTAAATCGATCCTTTTTAAAGCCGGATTGAACTGGGCTAAAATAAGGTCAACTTCTTTCCAGTCCTTATCAGTTGCTTCACCGATAGGGGTAGTATTGGAGAACCATTTGGAAGAATTGATGCACTCAAAGTAACTGTTTTCTCCATAAAGGACGCGAGGCGAGGTGCCGAGTGTTTTTTTCAAGGCAGCAAAAATTCCCGAGATGCTTGTCATCCCGGATGAATGGACCGCGCAAGAAGTGAGCGGTTGCAGCGACTCTGGAATAGAGGGAAGGACAGACTGGTAAATTGCGGGAAAATCTTCGAAAGTGAAAGGGAGGAAGATCTGAAGGAGGGATGAAAGGCTTGCATGGACCTGCTCAAGGTAGGTGGCCATATCAAAAAAGGAGATCTTCTCCTGTACTCGTGATAATACACTTAGTTCTTCGTGTATCCTTGAAAAGGACAGGTGGGCAATCCCCGACCTTGTCGGGCAATGAATGATCTCATCCCATTTATCCTCGGAGAGGTTGGAAAGGAGCCCTTTGAGGACTTGCAGGGTTCCTTGCAGCATAAGGGATTTTTGAGGATGCTGGGGCAAATTTTCTTCGAAAGAGTGCAAGGATGCGGCGAACTCGTCTTTGGATAGTGATTTCACCGAGATTGGGATCACATTTTGCATTTGTTTGATAGGGGCCCTGCGGCTGTATCTGTCGAGCTCAATACGATTGGCGGTAAGGCCAAGGGTCGAGATCCACTCTAAAAGGTACTGGTGGTCGAGCTCTCTTCTGTCCGAAGAATATTCATCAAAGGGGAGAAGGCGGACCCCGCCGACCCCTGCTTGCTGAACTCTTTGGATACAGATGAAATCGCTTTTGTTTAGATGGCGCTCCTCGCAGGCCTTGGAAAATGTCGCCTGGTAGTCCTTCCAGGCTCGAAGCCACCCTTCCCTTCCTAGGACCTCGCTTGGGAAAGCATGCGTTAGATCGATAAGGATTTTTGAGCCAGGAGGAGGAGTTAATAAAGACAACTTGTCGAGGGTTGTTCGCACTGTTTCCTCTTTTGCGACCTCAAGGAGAGTGGGAAGGTAGCTTTGCAGATCAAATGGGCGGGTCAAGATCAAAGGGAAGGTCTGCGGATGGGGAAGGAAGTATTTCCAGGCATTCATCCGATTTTTGTAAGTTTGGGAGAACTTGTTCCAGGGATTCCTTGCATAAGAGCTGGTTGATTCAGGATGGACTTGAAAACTGATCCCAAAAGAGGGCGCCACCCAGTTGACGATCAAAGAGTAAAAGCCCGCAGTCTTGGCAAGCCACCTTTTTTCCAAAAAATGAACGAGCTCTTTGTCCTCTTCAGATGAAGTAGGGATCTGGGAAAGGAGGAGATGGTTCAGATGCCAGGAATAATGGGAGAGGGGGATTCCATTATTAATTGAGCTCTGTACTAGATGAGGAGATCCTTTGAAAGATTGGAGGAAAAAGTGTTTTGAGATTGTTCCAAGCAGGTCGCTTAAGAAGAGGCATTCATTTGCGATATTTGCAGACCAGGGGGAGATAAGGCTTGCCGCCCATCCTGCTCGAGCAAGGACATAGGCCGATCCAAAGGCTGTAGCTGTGCCAAAATAAAGGGCCCTTGCTGAGAAGTTTTGAAAGCTTGTCCTGGCAGTTTGGGCAAATTCTACAGGGCTTTCTCTTTTTTGGATCTCCAGAAAAGGATAATTGTCTTTTCCAGAAGTGTCCAAATGGTTGGCGGGAAAAAATATTAGAAAAAAAAAGAAGGCGCAAATACCTAGCAGGACTGATATTTTTTTAAGCAAACGTTTAGGATGGTCGTATTTCATACTGGCTCCATAAGGATTGGCACAAGCAACCCGGCCATGATAACATCTTGGGATTATGAAGGGGTAATTAGCAAATTTTCGACATGTTAGTCAATAGCTTGTTGAAAAAATGTAAAATTTTTAGAGATCATTTTCTTGGGATATACAAAGAATTAAAAAAACGGTAACGTAGCAGTATTTTTTTTTAAGATTTGTAGAAATGAGGATAGCATGACCTTCAGAAAACTTCACACGCTTTTGATCACTACTTTGTTTCTTTGCTTATCGTATCTACATGCTGAGCCTGCAGACCGTATCACGATTGCCATCCTGGCAAAAGATAAGGCGCACACTTTGCCCCTTTATCTTTCTTGCATCGAAAGCCAGACATGGCCCAAGGAAAAAACCTTTTTGTATATCCGAACAAATAATAATAACGACGACACTGCCCAAATCCTTCAGCAATGGGTGGAAAGTGTGGAAAACTCGTATGCCGGGATCTTTTTTGATGAGTGTGATGTCGCCGAAGAGGTGCAAAAATATAAACAACACGAGTGGAATGAAATCCGTTTTCAGGTCCTTGGGAAAATTAGACAAGACTCAATCCAATGGGCCAAAGAGCAGGGTTCCCACTATTTTGTTGCGGACTGTGATAACTTCATCCATTCTCATACGCTTGAACAACTTTTTTTCTGCCACATGCCTATTGTTGCGCCGCTGTTAACGATTGGCAATGGCGCCTATTCAAATTATCACGCTGCGATCGATCACGAAGGATACTATGAACCATCTCCTTTTTACCTCCCTATATTAAACCTTGAGATCAGAGGATTGATCGAGATGCCCGTAGTGCACTGCACGTACTTTATACGCCATGAGTATCTCGACAGAATGGTGTACGATGATGGGAGCGGGCGCTATGAATATGTCATTTTTAGCGACAACGCCCGAAAAATGAACATTCCCCAATATTTAGACAATAGAGAAGTGTATGGGCACATCTCTTTTGCTGAAAATAAAGAAGATTTTGATCAGGAACCCTGGCTTCATGAATTTTTACAATATGTGAAAAAATAAAGAACTTTGAAAAGAAAAGGCTGTCTTTTTTTAAGAAAGACAGCCTTGATACGTCTTGCGTGATCGATTAATCAACGCTCAATACGAAGAAAGCGGGAAAAGCAAAGTTGTTGTTATCTCGTGGAGACGCTTGAAGAGAAATCTTCTTGCCTAAAAATCTCTCGAGATTGACTTTTGTGCTGTAGAGGTAAGCTACAGGGACGTCATTCTGACGAAGGATATAGTTGCCCGGCTTGCGTTTGACAGGGTCGTTATATGCTTCGAGGATGCCAGTGAGAGGCACCGCAGAAGTTTTTTGGATCTCATAATACTCTTGCAGGTCTTTGCTTTGGTTGACAAAAGCAGAGCTGAGGAAAATGGCTTCTTCTACTGGCTCCCACATTTTCATCTTTTCTGTGGCCTTCCCATCGCTTTGAGCCTCTGGCTCAGAAAAAGCAATTGCTTCTTCCAAGGAGGCGTTCTGTTCTTGGGCAGGAGCTAAGTTTGCCTTTGATTCCAAGAAAGCGATTTTCTTTTGTATATAAGTGTCCTGCAAATAAGCTAATGCTTCATTAGCTTTTAGGACATATTCAGGAAAATCGTTGTAGTCTTGAGCGATCGCCCTATAGGATTGCGAAAGCCGATCAATGTCCATTTGTTCAAATGGTTTTAGAAGCTCTGACTTTGCAAGCAGGTTCGTGGACTCAAGAAGCTGGTCAACATTCTTCTTTCTCTTGGCCATCTGTTTCTTAAATTCTGGGCCGCCGACCTTATCAAGGAATTCCTTTGCTATGTAAAAGCAAGTGTTGGAAGGCGGTGCAATTTCTAGCCATTTGCTGTTGATCTCGCTTGGCGTCCCTTGGATATGCTCGCCGCTGTTCAAGTGGGCAATGACAGGAGCTTCAAGGTCTGGCTCGAGGCGAACGTTGACGCGGTTGCCTTCAACGACATTGTCCAGGATGAAGCTGCGGAAGACATAAGCTTTTGTGTTTTCAGGAGGTTCAACAGCCCAAAAACCATTTTTTTCTCCCACAACAACAAACAGCTCGTCCTTGTTGACCTCTTGCACTACGTAGCTTTCGAGGTCAGCATGAAGGCGCATCCTTACCTTTTTTCCGCGAACTTTCGCAGTAAAATTTTGGAAAAAAGACTCCGATTTGATAGATGGAGCTGGTTTAAAATTGCTTGCCTCGACTTCTTGCGACTGGATGCTATCATCAGCCTGCAAGTTGGTTAAAGACAGAGCAGTTACTGCGAAGATCACATAGGATAAATAACTTTTCATGGGTGTAGGTCCTCCTCTAATCTCCATGTAATTTTTTTGCTAGGCTTCAGTCCTAGTAAGAATCGATCAAGCTTTGGCAAAATTGTATAGCTGGCCTAAATCGTCATTCTAGAGAGTGTGATTTTTTTCTACCACGTTTTTTTGTTTGAACCTAGAAGAAAGTGTTCTCTAGCTGTTCAGAACAGCTCGGATATGCTCGCAGTTTTTTTCTCCGCAGTTGCATCCGATCGGAGTTCCCAAAAAAACTTGGTACTGTTCGAGGGAATCTAGAGGGTTGGTGACCGTGTACATATGATCATTGGTCTGTACGACATCCCAATTTCGAAAACGCAAATCCTCATCTGTTACCTCTTCTATCGTTGGCTGCTCTTTGAGGTTTTCATCCGAGGATTGAACGCCGGAATGGATCGCTCTTGCAATTTGACAATGGACGCAATTGCAATGAGGTTCAGGTTTAGGAAGGATCCTGGCATCTTCCACTCCGACAGCTTTTGAAATGGAAGCGATTTTGCTGAGGATCTCGATGGGAAGGTCTGGAGTATTGGCCTGTTGGGGATTATGCTGCAAAGCCCCTCCAATGCCGTCCAATCCTTCGATGCCAATGCGCAGCGGGGCGATCTCAGAGACCCCACCGCCGTTTGCCGGATTTAGGATGCCCTGGTCTTGTTCTTCAAGGTATTTTGTATGTGTTGCAAAAACCTGGAAGAGCGTTTTTGTGTCCAGACTGGGGATCTCAACGTGAGACCCGTTTTTTAAGGCAATGACTAGGGTGTCGCTCTCTTTTACGTGAAGGGAGGAGATATGGTTCCAAGAAGTAGAGATATAAGGAGGGATGCTAAGAATTTTAGTTGTGATTTTCATAAGATAGTACTTCCCCTGGGTGAGGTAGATTTATTGTTAAATTCCTTATTGTATATAAAACATCTTGAAAATGTCAACAGAATTAGCACTCGATACCCTCAACTGCTGAAGTGTGTTCCTAATCTTATAGGAATAAGTAAACTAAATTTTTTATTTTTCAAAAATCAAAAAAAACTTAGGTAGAAAATGGTTGAATTAGGTATCCGAGATTAATGGCCCCATAAGGGGGGTGATATCGCAAAAAACGACAGGAGAATGAACCAGTGAAACGAAAAACCTTTGTCATAGATACGAATGTTTTGTTACATGATCCCGATGCATTAAAAAAATTTAAAAATAATGATGTTGTAGTCCCGTTGATCGTCTTGGAAGAATTGGACGGGTTGAAAAGACTGTCTGACGAACTTGGAAAAAATGCTCGTCAAGTGGTCCGATATATCGACGGTTTAAAAGCAAAAAATGCTGGAGATTTCAACAATGGTATTGCCATTGAGGATGGGATTACGATACGCATTCATCTAGACACCAGAGGAAGCGATAAAAAGCAATTTCCTCTGCCCCTTGATCGCAACAATAACAAGATCTTATATGTCGCATTCCAGCTAAGGGAGAACAGTGAAAAAGTTGTTCTTGTCTCAAAAGATTTTGTCATGAGGGTGAAAGCTGAAGCGATCGGACTTGAGGCAGAAGACTATGAAAACCTTAAAGTTTCCTACGACAATATCTATAGAGGGTATAGTAAATTAGAAGTTGCCAAACGAGATATTGATACCTTTTATAAAGACGGGTTCCTGCAA
>JASHWM010000134.1 GCA_030044075.1 Candidatus Rhabdochlamydia sp.
GTGTTTTGGCCAGGCCCTCTTACGATCTTGCTGCAAAGGCATCCTGCAGTTCCCCATATTGCAACAGCAGGTCTTGATACAATAGGTGTCCGCGCACCCAACCACTCTGTTGTGCTCCAGTTGATCCAAAAACTGAAAACACCGCTAGTTGCACCTTCGGCGAATCTTTCAGGGAAGCCAAGCTCGACCACGATGGAGCATGTCCTGCAGGATTTTAATGGAAAGATCCCCGCTGTCCTCAATGGGGGAAGCTGCCATTTTGGTATTGAGTCTACTGTTCTTAGTTTAAGAGATAAGCCCTGTATCTTGCGCCCTGGGGCAATTACAAGAGAGCAAATTGAAAAGGTGATCAAAAAACCTGTTCTGACATCTCATGGTTTTTCTGAAAGACCTCTTTGTCCTGGAATGAAATACCGCCATTATGCGCCTAATGCTGAAGTCAAACTGTTCAGTTGTTTAAAAGAGCTGCAAAGGCATTTGGAACAATTTTCAGATGAGAACATCCTGATCATGGGACCAAAAGAGCTGGAGTTTTATTTTCAGAAAGACTTCCTTATTTGCGAACCAAGCACTCTCTATGCCAGCTTCCGAGAGGCGGACATGCGAGGGTACGATCGGATCTATATTTATTGCGATGTGGAAATGCGGGCAAACGATGCCCTAATGAACCGATTGCAAAAAGCTTCCCTTAGATAATCTTTTTTGCTATAGAAACTTTTACATACAGGAGTTTCTATGAAAAGCGCCGCTTTCCTTCTCAGCATTGTTGCCCCTATTTTTTCGTTTTGCGAACTTTCTCTTTCGGATGTGTCCTTGCAAAAGCTAATGGAAGGAAATGAAAGGTTTATTAAAGAAGAGCCGATCCATCCGAACCAGACAAAATGGCATCGGGTCCAGTATTCGGAAAAACAGGAGCCTTTTGCTGTTGTAGTCTGCTGTTCAGACTCCAGGGTCTCTCCGGAAATTATTTTCGATAGGGGGCTTGGCGACACTTTTGTTGTCAGGGTTGCAGGAAATGTCGTTGGCGCGCTTGGAATGGAAAGCGTCCGGTTTGCGGTAGACAACCTAAAAGCGCCATTGATCATGGTCCTTGGCCATCAAAACTGCGGCGCCATCAAGGCGGCATTGGAAGGAGGGGGCGCTTCACGAGATATTCCAGAAATTGCCAAAATTATCGACCCATCGATCGACAAAGCGAAAAAAATGTCCGGGGACAATCTGGAACATGCGATCCAGTTAAATGCTGTCGGCGTGAAGAAAAAGCTCGAAGAGGATGCGTTTTTAAAAGGGTTCATCGATTCAGGCAAACTGAAAATTGTCAGCGCATACTACGATTTTGATACTGGAAAGGTCACTCTGCTCGACAAAGCATTTTAGTCAAAATGGGAAATTTTCAGTCCGATGATCCCGATAATAATGAGCAAGATGGACAAAAGCCTTACAATATGGCAGGAATCCCCAAAAAATAGGATCCCTGTGATCACAGTACCTGCGGCACCGATGCCCGCCCAAACCGCGTAGGCAGTGCCGATCGAAATGACTTTCATCGACTGGGATACACAAAAAAAGCTCAGGAAGATAAAGAAAACTGTCACAATACTGGGGATGAGCTTGCTAAACCCTTCGCTGTACTTCAGGGCGATCGTAAAACAGATCTCAAAAAAACCTGCAAGCAATAAGAATATCCAAGCAATAGACATGTATTACTTTTCCTGTAATTGTGTATTTTTAATTTATTACTATTTTATTTAAATTTCAATTGATTTTTGTTTGTAGTAATTACAGTTATTTAACTCGATAATTACAGGGTTTTTGTGCTCGAATCCTAATATGGAAACCGATCCAGGGGAAAGATAAAATATAGCCCCTTTCTGGATCGGCAGTTTGTTCCAAAGGGCGATCAGGGCCCTGAGGAAATGCCCGCTAGAAAATACGAGGATATTTCCAGACGAGCCTTCAATGATTTTCAGAATGCGTTCTGCTCTTTTTGAAACGTCTGCAAGGGACTCGCCGCCTGGGGCGCCGGACTCAAATAGCTCCCAAGAAGGGTCGATCAGGGAGATCTCTTGAGAGGTCTTCCCTTCATATTGTCCGTAATTCCATTCTTTGAGGTCGGGAAGGATTTCGGCCCTTTCCCCAAACCCGGCCAGCTCGCAGGTCCGGCTTGCCCTTATCAAAGGACTGCACAGGACTTTCTCAAAAGAGAGGGGCTCTAAAAACTTTCTCAGGTTTTTAGCCTGCTGTTCCCCATCAGCCGTTAGAGGGATGTCGGTCAATCCGGTATGTTGCCCGCTCTTTGTCCAGGCAGTCTCCCCATGCCTGACCAAATAGATTTTCCTGTTCATAACCCCTCTTTTATATTTATATTAATTATAATTAACATATTTAAACAAACTAATTATTAAATTATAATTTTTTAAATTACTTTAATTATAATTGTAAAAAGTGTAATTATAAAAAGTGTAACTAATAATAAAGCGAGATGACTTATGTCGGCAAAAAAATTGATCCTATTCGCTGCAGTGGTGCTCTCTCTTGGCCAAATAGGCCATGCAGACGATGTTTCTATTACCCAAAAGTATATAGATTATCGGACGGAGGGGGACAAATTTGTCGTGATCGGAGTCCAAGGCGAGGGCATGGACAAAGAACAGGCAAAGGAAAATGCTCTTAAAAGGGCTGCGCAGATCGCTCTTGAAAATGGATATTCTTCATTTTCAATTGAATCGGAAACCGAAGTCACCGTGTTTCAATCAAAGCCTGAATGGCCGAGCAACCCTGATTTTCCAGGCAATCTGTACCAGGAAGATATTCGAGAGCAGGGATTTGACAGGGACCGCATCATTAGCCAGGGGGAAACAGGGACAAGGGCATATCCTGGCCTGCAGATCATCATGGAAGGACACAACACAGCGCCGTCAGGAAATAACTTAAATCCTTGCGATTATACTGATTGCAACAAGGCGAAATAGTGCGTTTTGCATTGGCAAAAAAAGGTGTAAGTAAGATCATACTTGCAACTTTTGATGTTAAGGGGCGCATATGCAAAGAATACTATCTTCTGAACTTGGCAGTTACCTATCGCAGAACGTTCGCATCCGTGGGTGGCTTCATACTCTTCGCAGTCTAGGAAAGCTGCAATTTTTGATTTTACGGGACCGCGGCGGCCTTGTCCAGATTGTTGTTGAAAACAAGGCGGAGCAGGAAAAAATTGCCCGCTTGCAGCCTGGTTCGATCTTGAACATCCATGGAAGAATTGAAAAAAGCTCCCAGGCAGGGCTTGGTGTGGAAATGGTCCATCCCACTATTGAGGTCGAGGTCCCTATCCACGAACCTCCCTTTGTCGACTATTACAGGCCGGAGATCTCCTCTGACCTCGAGTTCATCTTAGACCACAGGCCTATTGCCCTTCGCAATAGAAAAATCCAGGCAGTCTTTAAAATTCAGGCAGAAATTGCTCAGGCCTATCGGTCCTATATGTACCACCATGTAAAGGCCGTTGAGTATTTTGCTCCGAACATTATTGGGGCATCATCAGAAGGGGGCGCTGAATTTTTCAATGTGGACTACTTTGGGTATACGGCCACCTTAGCGCAGAGCAGCCAGCTATATAAACAGATCATGGTCGGTGTCAACGAGAGGGTTTTTGCCCTAATGCCCTTTTTCCGGGCGGAGCCGTCCCATACCCCGCGCCACCTTTCTGAAGGCAAGCAGTTTGAATTTGAGATGGGGTTCTTCGAAAACTGGCATGAGGTCATGGATGTACAGGAAGGATGCATTAAGTTTATCGTCAAACATCTGGGCGAGGTTTGCCAAAAGGAGATCGAGGTTTTGGGCGGGACGATCATCCAGGCCCCTGAAAATGTCCCTTTCCCGCGCCTGACATTTAAAGAGGCCCAAGAGCTGTATTTCAAGCGCACCGGGATCGATGAGAGAAATGAGCCGGACCTCAGCCCTGCAGCTGAAAGAGAGCTCTGCCAATATGCGAAAGAGGCTTTTTCCACAGACCTCGTCTTTGTCACTGACTGGAAAGCGAGCAAGCGGCCATTTTATTCCTATCCGACTGATCAAAACAAGGAATTGACCAATACGTTCGACCTTCTCTGCGCCGGAACAGAAATTACTTCAGGCGGACAGCGCAGGCATACCTATGAATCGATGGTAGAAGGGATCCGGATGAAGGGGATGGACCCTGCGAACTTTTCTGACTACCTCAGCATATTCCAGTTTGGCATGCCTCCCCATGGTGGTTTTGGGATGGGGCTTGAGCGTTTGACGATGACGATCCTCAAGCTCAAGAATATTCGCGAGGCTTCCCTTTTCCCTTCAGATCCCAAGAGGATTGCTGGAAACAGGATCAAAGCAAAAATATTCTTCGGGGCTGAGAACATCCGCAACGAGATCGTGCGCCTCTTGAAGCACCATGAGGTGGAGTTTGTCCACAAAGTGCACGAGGCGACGCCGACATCGGAAGATTCTGCGAGGGTAAGGGGAACTTTGGTAGAGCAGGGAGTGAAATCATTGATCTTGCGGGGAAAGCACACCAAAAAGAACTTCCAGTTCAATATTCCTGCCCATCTGAAGCTTGATATGAAGGCGGTCGCAGAAATTACTCAAGAAAAATGCGAGTTTGAAGATCCTGAAGTGATCAAAGAGCGGTTCGGCCTTGTCATTGGAGGGGTCCCGCCATTTGGCAACCTCCTTAATTTGGACACATTCTTTGATGAGCAAATTGTAAAATATCCTGAAATTGCTTTTAATTGCGGTTTACAGACCGAGTCGATCATTATGAGATCTGAGGACTTGATCACTGTGGTCGCACCAAAAATCAATAGGTTCACCAAGGAATAAGATGCCAAGCAAGGCGCCTCATCCTGCATGGATTGAGATCGACCTTCATCAGTTTCGCAATAACCTGATGAAGGTGCGCAGCTATATTGGAAAAAGCCTTCTCTGTCTTCCGATCAAAGCAAATGCGTACGGCCACGGCCTTTGCCAGATCGCAAAGGCAGCAGAATGCAATGTGGACTATTTAGGTGTTGCCTGCCTTCAAGAAGGTGTCCTCCTTCGCAGGTCAGGAATTACGATCCCCATCCTTGTCCTAGGGGCGATCCATGAAGACCAGATCGAGGACCTGATTGATTACGAACTTGAATTTACGATTAGCTCCAAGTACAAGGCGGACCTTGTAGAGGAGCGCTGCATGAAACTGCAAAAAAAATGCCGCGTCCATGTGGAAATTGATACCGGCATGCAAAGGACTGGTGTTCGAGTTTCCAGCGCAGAAGGTTTGTTTCGCCATTTGGACGCCCTTCCCTTTTTGGAAGTTGTGGGGGTCTATTCCCATCTGGCTACAGCCGATGTCAAAGACGATCCGTTTGCAGAGCAGCAGATAAAGGTGTGCAACGATTTCTTTGAGAGCCCTTTTATAAAAGATCGCAAATTGATCCGGCATGTCGCAAACTCCGGAGGAATTGTTCATTTTCCTGCTAGTTGCCATGACATGGTGCGGCCTGGGCTTCTCAGCTTTGGATATGCTCCAACAGAAGGTATCGATGCCCTTAAGGAAGTTGCTCCTTTTTTTTCCCTTAAGGCAAAGGTAGCCTATTTTAAAGTTGTGGCAGGAGGGCAGGGCGTCAGTTATGGGCATACGCATATCACAGAAAAACAGACGAGGATTGTCACTGTTCCTGTCGGCTATGGAGATGGATACCGCAGGAGCCTGTCGAATCGCGGATCGGTCCTCATCAGGGGAAAACGTTTTCCAATAGTCGGAAATATCTGCATGGACCAGTTCATGGTCGACGTAGGGGACCAAGAGGTGTTTGTTGGGGATGAAGTGATTTTAATTGGAAAGCAGGGAAACGAAGAAATTTCTCTACTGGAAATTTCAAGGTTATGCGATACGATCCCTTACGAGATATTATGTCTTTTTAACGATCGTATTCCCCGCATCTATCATGGATAAAAGGATTTTTTTTGCTTTCGAAGTGTTTTCTTTATGGCCGGATAGTTTTCCTGGAGGAAGATTATTGGAGCCTTCAGAAAGACACCTTACAGTCGCTTTTATAGGTTCCTATCCAGAAAACGACATACCAGCGCTTATCGAGAATATTCCCAAGCCGGATTTTTTTCTGGGGCCTATTGGGAAGTTCAGCGGGTGTGTATTTCTTCCAGCAAGCAAAGACAATGTCGTAGCGTGGGAGATAGACTGGCTTGGAAAAGAAGATATCATCTC
>JASHWM010000135.1 GCA_030044075.1 Candidatus Rhabdochlamydia sp.
GGATACGCATTGCAGGAATAGGTCTATTCTGCAGTTTTAACAAAAGGCTGGAAGTTGAACCTGTAATTGAGCTAGTTAGACTTGAAGATCCTATCAAAAGCAGGGCGCAAGTGCAATACAATTCCCCTCTTCCAGAACTTTTGATTCTACAACCCCCTTCCTCCGCAGCTCTTTGTCATTCATAATCAGATAGTTACTTTAGAATGAAACTGGGGATATATTAACTATCTATAGAAAAACGCAACTAACTAATAATCAAATAATTAGAATATATTTATTCATTATTTTAAATTAAATTAATATTATGTTAAAATACTTATTTAATTTTTATTAATATTGTATGAATATTTTCAGAAATAACGGCATCTTAAGGGACTCATGGAATGAAGCAGCCCATTCCAATCATCCCAATAGCGGGCTTCTGGGCCATGTGGAATATTGGAAAAGAAAAATACCTTTCCACTACCCTGTTCCCGTTAGCGTAGCGCAAGCTCTTATTGCAACTTCAAAATTAACGGAAAATGAAGAGATTTCTCCATCAGTATACCGTTCCCTTTCAGATCGGGACCTGGAAATTCTCCATAAGATTGTTTCACGGCATGGAAGGAGCGGGCATCCCCCCAGCGATATCTCAGCTAGGGCAGCTCAAAAAATCGACGAGTACATTAATTTTAAAAATAACTGGAGCAATATTGCACTCTCCAAACCTGGTCTTCTTGGCCACGTAGAATATTGGGAAGGCGATCTAAGACATAATTCCCTTCCTCTTCCTGTCCTCAAGACCTTAATGAGCATTGCCGTTTTATCTGAAAACATGGTCCTTCCTCCACTGGTCTATCGATCCCTTTCAATTCGTGACCTCGCCATCCTGACAAAAATCTTGAAAAGACATGCAAACCATGGCCGACCGCCAAGCCTGATATCAGGGAACTCTGCAAGGGATATTCAGGAATTTATGGAGCTCAGAAAATCGTGGAGTGATGTAGTTCATTCAACCCTTCCTAATAAAGGGTTGCTCAGGCATGTAGAATATTGGAAAGGGTCTTTGGGCAACAACTCTTTACCTATTTCTGTACTGCAAGTTTTAGTTGTCTTTGCAAAATGTTCAGAGGATGAGCTCCCAGAGGCCGATTTTTACCTTGGGCTCAAAGAAAACGACCTAAGTATGCTCTATGGAATTCTAAGACGGCATGGAAGTTATGGAAGTCCTCCAAGCATTATTTCAAACAGAATCGCGCATCAAATCGAAAGATCCCTCCTTGCTCTTGAAGATAGAAGTACGCTTTATAAAATCTCTGTAGCATTGGATGAAAATCCTCCCCCCAGAAGTTCTGATCTTCCAGCCAGGATTAGCGAAAAAATGCAAGCTCTCCAACCATGGAATGGGACCGATCAAGTTACATTTGATGCATTCGATCTGATTTTCCAACAGATAATCAACGACAGCCTGCAGGAAAGCGGAGGATTTGCCACAAGACAAGAGATCGGATCGATCATTCATTGCTCTCGTCAATGGAGAGAAGCTTTCTTCAAAGTAACAACGTCAAAGGCCAATGCCATTCTTCATAATTTGGCAGGCCAGCATCTCCTCGAGCCAGAGGAAAATGCCATTAATGCATTACCTCCATTAGATAAATGGGGCCTTGTCATTGATACCTGGAAAAGATGGGAAGATCAGCTGCCTTACTTAAGAGAAGTCCTTCCAAATACTCCGCCTCTTGACCTTATGACAAAAGTGTCTGCAGAAAATGTCCAACGTGCAAAAGAAATAAAAGATCAAGCTTTAGTTGATTTCTGTGGTCTCCTTCCAGATGAACTAAGGGGACCTGGTGGACTAGATGTTCATTTAAATTCACAACTTACTTTGGAAGAAAAAGCTCAAAGATTACGCAATGTCTTAGTGAACTCTCCTGTGATAAAAGAGGTAGCCAAGATAAGTTTAAAAAATGGAGCGCTTACATTCATTCCCCCTGAAATACGATGTTTTGAGAGCTTGGATTCTTTAACTATATCCAACCATTCCATCAAGGAGATTCCAAGAGCCCTATTTTCTATGACTTCTATTACCTCCCTTAATTTGAGTAACAATAAGCTTAAGAAGATCCCTCCAGAACTTACAATAATGACGTCTTTAACAGATTTAAATTTAATTAATAATGAGATCGATAAAATTCCTCCTGAATTGGCTGATCATCCTACTTTAGATGGGCTTTATTTAAACCTTAATAAGATACGAAAAATCCCCCCGGAATTTGGTTCTTCACGATTACTTTATTTTAACTTACATGAAAACCCTATCTCCGAGCTCCCGACGACATTAAGCAAAATGCCTAAAGTACGTGGACTTTATTTAAGCAATCTTCCCTATATTCCTGAAGAGTTTGCCGAGCTGATTCGGACAAAACGCATGAGCTTTTCAGTTCAATAATTCCCCTAAAAATCTCCTGCAGATTCTTCACATTCTCGGAAGAATAGTTTTAATACTTTACTTTCAAAAGCTTTAGCTATATCACAATAACACTTCTGTTGATCTTCTATTAAAATTTCAAGGAGGCTAATATGAATAGCAAATTTTTCAAGTTCGTCATTTTTTTATTTTTTTCAGCATCCAGCTTTGTGAAAGCAAATGAACAGCTCGATATCCGCATCCCTGTTGTCGACATGCAGGATTTCTATCATGCTGAAAAACAGGAACAATTTTTCAATACCCTATATGATGCGCTCACAACAGTCGGTTTTTTTGCAGTTCGCAATAGCGGTGTTGACAAGCAGGTCATTAAAGCGGCCTATGCGCAATCAGAAGAATTCTTTAAGCAAAGCAGCGACTATAAAAAAGCATCCTATGTCAAAGAACTGAGGGGACAGCGCGGTTTTGTCCCTGGAGAAACAGCCAAAGGAAATGCGAGAAAAGACACTAAGGAGTTTTATCATATTGGAAGGGAAGGATCTCCTGTCAAAAACATATGGCCTGAGCAAGAAGGTTATAAAGATGCGATGACAACGCTCTATAACGAACTTGACCGTTATGTAGTTCCCCTTCAAGAAGCGATCATTGCGGCCATCAACTACAAAGGGAAAACTCAGATCCCCCTCAACTTCTTAAATGTAAATACCAAGGAAGGAGAAACCCTCCT
>JASHWM010000136.1 GCA_030044075.1 Candidatus Rhabdochlamydia sp.
GTCTATCGCAACATTTTTGAAACAACAAAAGGGAGCTAAAAATGTCGATGTTTTCTTTGGAGGTCATTTGGTATCTCGTCATTGGAATATGCGTCATCATGTACACGGTCTTGGATGGATTTGACCTCGGTGTCGGTTCCCTTCACCTGTTTGCAAAAAAAGACGACGAAAGGCGCATCTTTTTAAATGCGATCGGCCCTGTATGGGATGGAAATGAAGTATGGCTTGTGGTCATCGTTGGCGCACTGTTCGCTGGTTTCCCATCAGCTTATGCGACGCTCCTTTCAGGCTTTTACGTGCTCAACATGATTTTAATTGCCTGCTTGATTTTTAGGGCGGTTGCAATCGAGTTCCGCAGCAAACAGACCTCTTTTGCCTGGAGACAGACATGGGACGTGGTCTTTTCGATCGCAAGTGTTTTGATCGGGTTTTGCATTGGCGTAATTTTCGGCAACCTTATCGTAGGCGTCCCCATCGACATCAACGGAGACTTTGTAACTTCCTTCTCAAGTTTTTTCACTCCTTACACAGTCCTGATCGGCATCACTGTTGTCGCCCTTTTTATGATGCACGGTTCGATCTTCCTAGTGATGAAAACAGAAGGAAAGCTGCATGACAACTTGCGGAAGTGGGTCGTTCGTTGTGTCGTATTTTTTGTCTTCTGCTATGTTGCGATGACGATCGCGACCCTTCTTTCGCAGCAGCACATGGTGCAAAGAATGAAAGAGGCCCCCTATTATCTTCTGATCCCTTTTTGCGCTATGCTAGTCATCGCCAATGTCCCGCGCGAGATCTATAAAGGAAGGGATGGCTTTGCATTCATTTCTTCCTGCTTTGCGATCGCGCTATTAGTGATTGTCTATGGTCTGGGGACTTTTCCGGCACTTGTCAGGTCGAACGTCTCTGAGGAATGCAGCCTTATGATTACCGAGGCGGCCTCTTCTCCTTTGACGTTAAAGATCCTCCTTGTGATCGTCTGTATCGGTGTCCCTCTTGTCCTCGCCTATGGCTACTATATCTATAGGATCTTCCGAGGCAAGGTAAAGATAGGCCCGATGAGCTACTAGGAGGGAAACCCGAGGAGGGCAGTATAGCAGGCGAGAAGATGATCGACGCCATTGATCGCCCTGTGGGGCTTTGACTCGGGCCCGAGGCCATAGACCGCTGCGATGCGGTCTTTCGAGATCCCGGTATTCCAGGGAAGAAGGTTCGGATCAGACCTTCCTTTTTGAAGGCTTATTGCCCAGTACATGGATGCGAGGTCTAGCCAATGATAGGGCCAAAGGAGGGATTCCTGTGTGGTCGCATCAATGATCTGAGAAAAAAATGCACGGTCGAACGAAGGGTTTTGGCAGATGAAAACAGCTTTGCCTCTTTTGATGCCCCTTTTGAGGAAAATCTCTTTGATCTCTTCGGCGATTTTCTCTTTGGAGGCCCCCTTCTGGAGCTCTTCCAAAGAAAATCCATTGACGAGGAGGCTTTCGGGATCGCTGCATTCCCAGCATTCCTTTTCTTGGAAGACTAGTGAGCGGTACTGCTCTAAAAAAGCCCCTGTCTGAACGTCCACGATCTTGAAGGCGACCTCGATGATCTTGTGCTGAAAGGGGTTCAACCCGTTGGTCTCTGTATCTAAAAATATGCCCAGCATCATCGGTGTCCTTTTGGCTTTTGGAAAATTTGCAAACTTAGCAAGAAAGAAAAGCAAAAAGCAAATCTTTTTTGAAAAAGGGCAAAACAGATATATAGAAAAAAAAGGAGCTGCGTTTATGGATATTGAGATCGGCCTTAGTAAAGAAAACCGCGAAGCGCTTCGCGATTGTCTCTTAAAGCTCTTATGCGATGTGTATTCTACCTATCTTAGGACGCAAAAATTTCATTGGAACATCGAAGGAAAAGAATTTTATTCTTTGCATTTGCTGCTGGAAAAACAATATGAAGACCTGGAAGAGGCGATCGATGAGATCGCAGAGCGCGTGCGGTCCCTTGGATACCCTGTCAAAGCAAGCTTTACCTATTTTAAAGAAAATACTTCGATCCCTGAGGAGAAAGAGGCCAATACTGCTTCCGACATGTTACAATTATTAATTAACTCACATGAAATTGTGATACGCAATGCCCGCAAGGTGGCCACATTTGCCGATGAGGTGGCCGACCATGGGACAGTGGATATGCTGGGCAGGCGCATCGGAGTACATGAAAAATTTGCTTGGATGCTGAGGAGTTCGCTCTAATTATTTTTCTTCCTGTAAGAAAACTAAAAAAAATGGTATTTTGGTACCCTTACTTTCTTCCAGGATCTTATTATGGCGCTGCCGCAGCAAAAATTACGTGAAATTGTTGTTCAAATTCTTTATATGCAGGAATTCGTACAAAATGACGTGGAAGAGTGCATCCCTTTGATCATGAACCAACTCCTTGTCACTAAAAAATCTGTTATGGCGGCAATAGAGAAAAGCAGGGCGGTCGCTGGTAAAAAAACGGAGATTGACGAGATGATCAAAAGAGCGTCCCTCACTTATGATTTTGAGCGGATTGCCTCAGTTGAAAAAAACATTTTGCGCCTGGCGGTCTACGAACTATTTTTTGAAAACCTCATCCCCAAGAAGGTCGCCATCGCCGAAGCGGTCCGTCTGACCCGCAAATTTGCAACGCCGGAGGCGGGCTCGTACGTGAACGCAGTTGTCGATGCCCTCTATCAAAATTCGGTGCCCCAAGAAGCCTTAGGTACGATATGACGATCACTTCAAGATTTGTCCTTGGCAAGCCGCTGTCCGAGGTCTCCACATTTGGGATCGGAGGGCCTGCAAAGTATTATCTTGAAGCGCATTCTGTCGAGGACATGTCTTCTGCGCTTGTGTATTGCAGATCGGAGAACATTCCTTATTTTATTTTGGGCAAAGGGTCGAACTCTCTTTTTGATGATAGGGGATTCAATGGGCTTGTGATCGCAAACAAGATCTCTTTTTGCCAGTATGAGGGACATGAGGTCTATGTTGGAGCGGGCTATAGTTTTTCTCTCCTGGGAGTGCAAACAGCAAAAAAAGGGCTTTCCGGCCTTGAGTTTGCATCAGGCATCCCTGCTTCTGTCGGCGGCGCCGTCTATATGAACGCGGGAGCAAACGGCAAAGAGACAGGCGATGTTCTTACCGCAGTGGAATATCTGACAGATGAGGGCGAGCTGACCTCTTTGAAAAAAGAGGAGCTCGAGTTTTCGTATCGCACGAGCCCTTTTCAAAAGATGAAGGGGATCATCCTGGCAGCGAAGTTTTCCCTAAACCTTTTTTCCGAGGCCAGAAAAAAACAGCTGGAGATCGTCCAATACCGTATGGACACGCAACCTTATAGCGAAAAATCCGCCGGCTGCGTCTTCCGCAACCCAAATCCCGAAAAAGCCGGCATGCTCATCGAACAGTGCGGACTAAAAGGCTTCTCTATCGGAGGGGCTGAGGTCTCAACGATGCATGCGAACTTTATTGTGAACAAAAATGGGGCCACAGCTAAGGAAGTTCTGGACCTTGCCTGTTATGTTCAAGATGTAGTTAAACAAAAAACGGGAATTTGTTTAGATATGGAAATAAGGCAAATCCCATATGAGATCTCCCATGTTTAGAGCTGACCTACATTGCCATACAACCTGTTCTGACGGGTCATTTTCTCCAAAAGAGGTGATCGCCCTTGCCAAGGAAATAGGGCTGAGCGCGCTTGCGATCACTGACCACGACTCTGTGGGCGCCTATGAAGAGGCCCTTGTATTTGCAGAGCAAGAGGGGATCATCCTTGGCACAGGGGTCGAATTTTCCTGCCACGTCGATAACATCTCCGTTCATATTCTCGGCTATGATTTTGCCTGCGGCCATAGCCATATCAAGGAGTTGTGCAATAGGCACAAAGAGCGGAGGTTGGCCAGAAACCGCGCCATCCTTCATAACCTCTCAAGAAAAAAAATGTTCCTCTCAGAAGAAACCCTCTATAGCCTCCAGCATGCTGCTATTGGAAGGCCTCATATTGCCAAACTTATGGTCCAGCAAGGTTATGTGGGATCGATCCAGGAGGCTTTCAACCTTTACCTTGGAGAAGGCAAGGCCTGCTATGAAAAGGGGCAGACGTTCGAAGTAGGGGAGGCGATCGAAGTTATCCGAGCTGCCGGAGGGAAGGCGTTCATTGCCCATCCTCATCTGATCAATAATAACAGGATTATCAAGAAGCTGCTTGAGATGCCTTTTGATGGAATTGAGTGCT
>JASHWM010000137.1 GCA_030044075.1 Candidatus Rhabdochlamydia sp.
TTCTCTGTTGAGGCGAACGTCGGAAAGCCTGAAGTATCCTATAAGGAGACGATCACGATCCCTGGAAAATGCGAGACAAAGTATGTCAAGCAGTCCGGAGGCCGTGGACAATACGCTCACGTATGTCTTGAGATCGAACCGAATGAGACCGGTAAAGGCAATGAGATTGTCAGCAAGATCGTCGGAGGCGTCATCCCTAAGGAATATATCAACCCAATTATGAAAGGGATTGAAGAAGGCCTTGCAACGGGAGTTCTTGCCGGCTATAACCTCATCGATGTCAAGATCGCAATTGTCTATGGTTCATACCACGAAGTAGACTCAAGCGAGATGGCGTTTAAGATTTGCGGTTCTATGGCAATCAAAGAAGCTGCCCGCAAGTGCAGTCCGATCCTCCTCGAACCGATCATGAAAGTGGTGGTCACAACGCCAGAGCAATTTATGGGCGATGTGATCGGCGATATTAACAGACGCCGTGGTAAAATCTTAAATCAAACTACACACAAAGGAACGATCCTCGTTGATTCAGAAGTGCCTTTAAGCGAAATGTTTGGCTATTCCACACAGTTGCGCTCCCTCAGTTCAGGTCGCGCGACCTATACAATGGAACCAAGCCATTTCGAAAGAGTCCCACAAAAAATCCAAGATGAGATCGTTAAGAAATAAGGAATCATGTATGGCAAAACAAAGTAAACAAAAAATAAGGATCCGCTTAAAGGGATATGATCAAAGAGTCCTTGATCGATCAACAGCGGATATCGTAGAAGCTGCAAAGCGTACCGGAGCCCGTATTGCTGGCCCGATCCCCTTGCCGACAAAAAGAGAGATCTATACAGTATTGCGATCTCCTCACGTCGACCGCAAGTCGCGCGAACAATTTGAAATGAGAACTCATGTAAGATTGCTCGATATTCTCAACCCAACCCCCGAAACGATCGACAAGCTCAAAGTGCTTCCTGTAGCAGCGGGCGTCGATATCAAAATCAAAGCCTAAAAAGCAAAATACGCAAAAAGCAGGTCTCTGCTTTTTGCGTATCCTTCTTAATTAAAAAAATTTTCTAGTCTTCCGTCGATTCGGGATGAACCTTATTGTTTAACCCTTTTCCTTTTACCGCTCTTACGATCTTAGTAAGAGTACTTTCTCTTTCAACATCTTTAGTGGATAATTCCGTTTCGTTTTTATAATTTCTGGCTTCAGGATCAATCTTTAATTTCTCGGCAAATGCCCTTTCCATTTTATCTTGATAGCTGATTACAGCGTGTTCAGTTACCACAGCGGCAACTTCCGCTGCCACCGTATCTTGAAAAAGAGCTTCGACCGGGACATCCGCAACGTAAAAAGGAAGTCCTAGACCATCTCCGATCTCTTTAAACACATTAAGGTTCTCTAGTAAATCGTTTCTCATAAATTCACTTTTTTATAATTATTATTCATATTTAAATATTAATTATATCATATCAGCTATTATTTTTAATTTAATTTTAAAAATAATTTTATAATTAATTAACAATTTAAACTAAAAATCACAAATCTATTATTATCAATATATTACATCTTATGAATGCATTCTTTTTTCATAGATACTGATATTCAGTTACTTATGATTTTTATGAAACATTTTAGGGTAGAATCTGCTATCGAAAGACTTTATTTTGCGGATAAAAAACGCAAGTCGTTAAAAATTAAACCGATAAATTGTTTATATTAATGAAAACAACTTTAATTCATTTATTATTAATAAATTACGATATAATTTATACTAATTTAAACAAAATTTAACAATATATTAATATTTGTGCTATAATTATTATTTTAATAATAAAAATGGCGCAATTATTATGATGGGAATAGAACATAAAACAATTCTATTTATTACATGTACGTTAAATGATACAGATGGCGAAATCAGGGAGTATGCCTCTGCTTTAAAAGATAAAAAAGAGAAGAAAGGGCATAAGGTCGTCTTAATTGATTTCGAGACATCCGAGAATATTCCCCCGAATATCAAATTTGATGAGGTATGCTTTATTTCGCACCATCGATTTTTTGATCCTGAAAAGAGGGCTCTTCCATTGTCTGAGAGAACTATCGGCGGCTATTCAATTCGAAGGATCAGAGAGAACGTATTCCAGCATGTATTTTCTAGAAAGATCTGCTCCATTAAATTTTATGGGTGCGAAACAGCCGTTGACGCCACGACTTTGAATAATGACCACAATGGCATATCAAAAATCGTCCTGCCCGTTTCTGAGCTAAGCTCTGATTCGCTGGACTCTTTGCCGTTTGAGGAGAACAACCAATTAAGCACGGTTGGCTACATTGCACTAGAAGTAAAAAAAGAACTTGAGAGAAAAAAAGACTTCCGAGAAGTGAAGATCCAAGGAATCAATGGGGTAGGGTATATTAAAAAACACAACCCAATGGTAAGGTCGTTTCACCACGACGCCCTCCCTCTTCTTAATAAAATTATCCAAGAAGAATCTCAATTAAGGAGCATCTCAAATAAAACGCAACTTCGAAAGCAAAAAGAAAAAATTGCAGACTTAGAACATAAATTTGAAAGAGAGCATGTCTTTGGAAAACGATCTGCGCATAACATCCAATACAAGGTACAAATTGAAAGTTGGGCCTAATAGCCGCCCGTAGGATGATTGGGATAGCCAGGATAATTGGGATCTGCCTGGTAGATCAAGTCATAGGCAGGCGATCTTTCCTGTGAATATCTCTTCCCGACGATCTTTCCATCAGAAATAGTGAGAAAATAATGATTTTCAACAACATAACCATATTGAAAGTCGATCTTTTCAATATATTCATATTCATAGGCATTCATTCCTATTGAATACACAGAATTCGGCTCTCCAATCTGTGCTTGCAATTGGTTGATGGGCTCTCCCATTTGAATGTTATCAAAGGTCGTCCGAGTCATCCTCGATGAGGATGAATAACAGCCCGCCAAGAGAAGCAATAAAGCGAGAGCAAAATAACGCATAGCCACCTATATTCTTTGCCACACACGGCCACGGATCGTGGTGCGAAATTGGTCTCCTGTCGAGAACTCAGCACGCATCAAATAAGATCCGTCTTCTTGTTTTTCATACATTTCAAAACCTTCAAAACCAATCTCTTTGGCGCGGAATTCCCATGCTATAATTTTATCTGATAGGATCCCTGATCCGACTACCTTTCCGATCGCTTCGTTCTCGAGCTGGACGATAAATTGAGAATTGGACACGCTGGAAATTAAAAATTTATTATGCATTAAGTCCGAAATCCCCTTGATCTGGATCTCCTGAATACATTCGATTTCTCCTGCATCGTTTGCATTCGAAATATTCCAGCGCGTGTAAAAGCCCAGCTCTTCCTCGACCATATTGAGCTGGATAATCCCTTCGCCCAGCCAAAATTTTGGCTCTAAAAGAAAATTATGATCACCCATTAGAACATAAACCTTCTGCTATAAATACTTTGTAAAATGCCAAGAGCGGCCATTGTCGATATAATCGAAGACCCTCCATAACTGATCATCACTAAAGGAACCCCTGTAATCGGCAAGAAACCGCTCATCATCCCCATATTTACGATCATATGCATCGCCAAGTATACACTAATTCCCGCGGAAAGCAAACGGCCAAAGTGGTCTTTTGCTAATGCTGTTACCTGAAAACTAAAATAAAGCAGTCCAAAAAACAACAATAATAATAATAAAATTCCAAGCAACCCGAATTCTTCCCCGTAAGAAGCAAAAACCGAGTCGGTGTGCGCCGCCGGGAGCCACTGCCTGCCCGTGAACTCGCTTTTTCCCCATCCGCTCCCTGTCATCCCCCCCAAAGAAAGGGCTGTCTGGGCCGCCTTTTGGTGGTAGGTATTTGGGTTCAAGCGCTCAAATTGATAGTCCTTGATGACCTTTGTGACAACAGGCCTGATCTCTTCATGGGATATCAGCCCTAAAAAGATGAGAGATACAAAGGCCAGCCCAACGACCCCAATTAAGCTCATATGAAATACAACTTTTCTTTGCAACCCTCCAAAATAAAACATGACAAGGGTGATGGGATAGAGGACAAGGGCTGTTCCTAGGTCAGGCTGTTTAAGGATGAGCAAAAAAGGGATCCCGACGATCAATAGACTTTGAAAAACAGCTTTCCCTCTTTGAATGAGCGCGCCTTTATACTCTAAAAACCAGCTCAATGTAATCACAACGATCAGCTTTGCATATTCAGAAGGCTGAAAAGCAAAGCCCACTCCCGGGATCTTATACCATCGATGAACATTTTGGATCGCTGGAACAAAGAACAGGCCGAAGAGAAGAAACAGCATGCTCACATAAAGAAACCAGGTCCATTTGCGGAGTTTTCGGTAGTCGATGCCGGCAAAAAAAATATAAACGATCCAGCCAAGACCGAACCACTTGATCTGGCTTTTTGTAAGAGGCGTTAAAAAAATATCTTCGCCGATATCTGAAATTTCTTTCGTAGTGGAAGAGACCACCAAAAGGCTTATGAGCATGAGCCCGAGCAATATCGGGATCGTGCGAAAATCAATCCTCTTTAAGTATGTATGGCTCCACATATGCCTTGCCAGAATACAACATCCTTCTTATTCTATTGTATGCGTAAGCCACAAAAGATCCATGGAAAAAGAAAAAAAAATTCATTTCATCACGCTTGGCCAAATCGATTCCACAAACGAATGGGCAAAAAGGAACGCTTCCTCTTTTTCTCCTGAAGACCTTACCTGTATCCTGGCGACATCGCAGACAGCTGGAAAAGGAAGATGGGCTAAAAATTGGCAATCTTGCGAAGGCGACCTGTTTGCGAGCTTTTGCCTTTTTACAAAAAGGAAAGACCTCATCCCACACTATGGGCAAGTGCTGGCGGTTGCTACGATAAAAGTTCTTAAGCAGCACTTTGTTGATGCGCAAATGAAATGGCCCAATGATCTTTATGCTGAAGAGAAAAAACTAGGCGGTATCCTGACAGAGTCGATCTCTTTCAAGGAAAACCCATTTATGATCATCGGGATAGGGCTCAATGTCAACATGGAAGAGAAAGAAGCATCCTTGATTGACCAGCCAGCAACCTCTCTTTTTCTTGTAACGAAAAAAAAGAGCGAGGTGCATGAGCTGTTTGTCAACATCGCACATGCGTTCCACCAGGAACTTCTACTGCTTGAAGAGAAAGGTTTTGGATTTTTTGTCGACTTTTGCAATGACCATCTTTATGCAAAAGGAAAACAGGTCACTTTCACTCTGAAAGAAAAAACACATCAAGGACTATGCCTTTGCATCACTGCTGAAGGGAAGCTGCAAGTCCAGCTATCATCCGGAGAAATTATGGAAATTTCCAGCGGCGAGGTCAACTGCTTAAGAAACTTAAATCAGGGGTCACAATGAGGTCCGGGAAGACCTTGCTCCTTAAAACCTGTTGGATCGCATTTAATGTGGCACCGGTCGCAGAATAGCAAGAAGTGCAAGAGCCCTCGTAAGCGATGATGATCTCTTTGTCATCGACCATTCGTAAAACACGCACCCCACCTGCATCAAGCTCGATATAAGGTCTAATTTCTTTTTCGATGACCTGTTCGATCACATAGATCTTTTGCTCAGAGCTCAGTTCTTTCCACCCAGGATATTCCCCCGTCTCCCCGGCGAGTAGTTCAGGAGGAGGCGCGACATAACTGCTGGGCAATGGGATGTCCATGCACTCATCGACAGCATTTTCTAAGGCTGAAATGACCATGTTGATAAAACCTGATGTTTCTTCGGGGAATGCAGAATAATCACTATGATCCCTGACCTGTTTATCAATTAAGTCCGCTCCCAGTCTTTTTGCCTGGTCATAATTTTTTCTCATAAGAAGATCGCATACCACCTCAGCAATTCCAATAAGGACGCTGCTTCCAAATATTTGAAACTTTGCATCTGCGATCACACCGTCGCTTTCATCAACAAGAAGGAAAAGAGCAACGGCTTCGCCGCTTGCAAGCTCTCCTTCTTTTCCTATGACAAGTCGCATTTGCCTTGACGAAGCATCTTCTTTTGAAAAAAACCCTGCATTTTTTGGGTAGTCGATCTTGTTTTGCAGTTTTTTACTGTATCTTGACCATGTAAAGGGCGTAAAAAATCGTGAAGGGTTCATAAGGCCATGGAATAGTTTCGGAGTTTTTTAACACATTCTACAATGATGCTGATGGCCTCATTGATTTCTTTTTCTGTCGTTTCATGAGAAAGGGCAAAGCTAAGAGAACTTAGGGCATACTGCTTTTCTATATTGCAAGCCTCAAGGAGGCTTGAGAGTTTTTGTAATCTCCCTCCACCGCATGTAGCATAAACGCCCTTTTTAGATAGGCTATAGAGCAAACTGTCGGATGCAACACCAGGAAAGGCAATGCATGTAATGTGCGGCAGTCTCTCAACATCTGCAAAAAGCACCTTGCTATCGGGAATCGCCCGTATCATTTCTTGCTCAAACAGATGTTTTAAACGGGCCGTCTCCGTGGCCACATGTTCAAATTGGACCTGGACCTGCTCCATTGCGATCGCCAAGGCAGCAAGGAGCGGTATATTTGCCTCCTGGAAAAAAGGAGGCAATGCCATGGAAGACCTTTTTTGAAGCAGCCCGCCGCACCCTTTTGGCGCATGTAGGAGGCTCCCCTCAAAGGTCATATAATCAACTCCGAGGTCCTGAAAGCGGAAGAACATTTTCCCGATGACATGCGATGCATCAACGTGGATGCGCACCCCCCTTTCCTGGCATGCTTCTACGAGGTCATGCAAAGGATGGACAATCCCTGTCAACCCATTTGCCCATGAAAGAGAAACCAGGGCAGCCCTCGGTCTGAGAGCCTCTAAGAGTGCTTCTTTCGTGAGCTGGCCTTTGGAATTAAGAGGAAGCATTTTTCCAGAACAACCAAGTTTTTCTAATTTTTTTATCTCAGAATAAATGGGAGCTTCTTCTATAGGTGTTGTCAGGAAATGATTTTTTCCGCTCTCACGGACAACATCGAGATAGGTTGAAAATAGGACCTGATGGATCGCCTCTGGCCCGCTTGAAGTAAAGTTAAAATAATCCCCTTCGCCAGCACCTAAAGATTCATAGATGGACTGCATGCTTTTATTGGCAAAAGAAACAGACTGCTGCCCTCTTTGATGGGGAGAATGCATTGACCCCCAATAGTCTTTTGAAAAAATAGCAAGTTTTTCAAGAGAAAGAGAAAATGGGCGCGTTGCCACTTGATGGTCCAGATAAATAGGGAAGGTCATATTAACTTCTTCTACTCCACTTCCCATCTTGATACTGGTAAATCAAAGGCTGGCCTGTCGGGATTTCAAATTCTAGTACCTGCTGCTTTGTTAAGCCTTCTAAATACATCACAATCGATCTAAGAGAGTTCCCATGGGCTGAGATAAAAACGTTTTTTCCCTGTTTGCAATATGGCGCGACCTTTTCAGCAAAATAAGGGATCGAGCGGGCCGCGGTCATCTCCAAACTCTCTCCTCCAGGCGGCGCGACGTCATAGCTGCGGCGCCAGATCTTTACTTGCTCGGCTCCATATTTATCGATCGTCTCCTGTTTATTAAGACCTTGCAACTGTCCGTACATCCTTTCATTGAGCTGCCATGCTTCGAAAACAGGAATGCATGAGGATTCTGCAGCAGGATTATAGATCTTCCCCCAATCCTTCTTTTCTTTTTCCAGAGGATGGGAAAAAAGGGGCACCTTTCCCCCTTTATGCACACTCATGGCAACAGTGGCAGTCATTTGAGCGCGGCAAAGAGATGAAACGAAGATCACGTCGATCGGAATATCGGCAATTTGCCTCCCTCCTTCTAAAGCCTCTTGGATCCCTTCCATTGAAAGGGGAATATCGACCCAGCCGGTAAATAGGTTCCTTTTATTCCAGTCTGATTGCCCATGGCGCATCAAAATCAATAAAGGTGCTTTTTGCATAAATGGCCTCATAAAAATAAAGAGCTCAACGATATCAAGTTTGTTTAATTATCTCACCAAATTTTCATCCTCCTTCTTTCTCAGAAAAATATAACAAGCTCATTATCAATGAAATAGCATCTAACTTCCGCACAAACTGATTTCGCAAGAAACTGGTTCTTATTTACTTACACTCATTTCGATTTTCTTTTCTGTAAAAGACTAATCCTTAAGGGATTATTTTACATATTTATAATAGAAATTGATTAATTAAGAATTTTTTAATTCTAGGTAATTTATTATTAAAATTATGGTATAATTATTATTTAAAAATTAAAAAGGGAATAAATGAGTAATTTTACTGTAGTCTTATATGGACTCCCATTCATCTCAGACCACGAAAAAACTTTCAATCATCCTGAAGGTTTGGCAATAGCCGAACTACTTAGCAAGATGTATGAAGTTTATTTTAGGTCTCAGCGAAACATCTCCTCTTCTCGAGCGAATCCTTCGGGATCTGCCTCAAGCCCCCTTCCTTCGACAACAAATCTATCATCAAAGTCTCAGAATCCCCTGCAACCCGTCCCCGCCGTCCGAAAATTAGATGTAAATGCCAAGGTTTTTATTCCTTCTTTCCTACCCTCTCCTCCCCGTCCTCAGACAGGAAGTGCGCCTCCTTTCCAATCCGGAAACACTGCGCTGCCAGATCGTCCTTCTATCGTTGCGCAAGCACAAGCATTCCCAAGGCCTTCTCCTACCTCAAGTTCTAGATCATCATCTCTATCATCAGCTTCAACCTCTGATGCAGAAATTACACATGACATGCATAGGGTTCAAATCGAAGCCTTGCCCTTTTTTCACCGGAGCTATTCCTCTCCTCAGTCTTCTACGATATCTCCAATCGAGGAAGCGACAATCCGCTCTTCCCCATCTACACCCGACGACGATGGCCAAGGGTTGGCTTCTTCCTCAAGCGCACGTTTTTATAAAAATACATTTGGGACCGGCCATCAAATTGCAGATGTAGATGACGAACTAACAGATGACATGGTCACGAGCAACTATCTGCAAGAAATGAGACTTAGGGCTATCTACTTCTCAGATGAAGCACAAAGAGGAATGAGGGGTCTTAGAGGTGAAGATCACATAATTGATATTGCCCACTTGTCCAAAGCAATAGATAAAACAATAGCCAGCCATAAGAAAAGCGACAATGTCGACAAAGAAGGCAAGATAATGAAGTGTTTTCGCGTGATAGACGAAAGGGACAATAAAAAAGAAAAAAAGATCGATCTAGTGCAGAGGGATGTCCTGGTAGTTGTGATAAGGCCTATCCCAGGCAAATATATGGTAATCACTGCTTATTACCAGTCTAAAAATGTTTACCAGAGATTGAGCAGAATTAAAGATATCCTCTTTGAAAACCATTTTAATTCAATGGCAGTTGTAGACGCAAGAAGCAAACAGAAATCAAAAAAGATTGAGAGAACAAATATTCAGCGCTGTGTGTCCTAACCTTTTATCTCCATTAACAAACTGACATTGCTTCTCGTAAAGTCCTTGAACTGCGAAAACAGTTTGTCCCCATCTGTGTATGAAGTAATCCTTGCCGCGCTAAGCTGCGGTCTTTGAAGACCTTTTTCTCTAATGGCCTGTGCTAATTGCGCCCCTGCATGCGCCTCGTTTACTTTCATTGACAAAGCTTTCGTTAAGCTGCAAAGGATATCAATGGTACAAGTATTCCTCTGATGATTCACAGTAATGCGAGGACCGAAAGGCTCCTTATTTTTCAGCCCATATACTACGTTTTCGCTGACCTGGTAAGGCTTAAGCTCCGGATACCTGCTTATTAACTGATCAAAAGAATGCCCGATCCGAAGATCGATCGTTCCAGCAATATACTTTTCAACCTCTTGCAAGCTCAAACCCGAAAACTTCACACCCAAATCCTGTTCGTAGGTATTTCCATTTCTTGAGGGCCGATGAGGTTGGCTCACACGGGTATTCAAGACGTAAACATTGTAAGAATCCTTGTCCGCTTTCTCAACGACGAAGATTTGATGATGTCCCATGACTTTCTGGGACATCCAACCTGTAGGAAATAAAAACATTTCCTTATCTCTTAAGTTTTTGATGTCGTCTACAGCAAGGGAAAGCAACTGATCCGCCGCCTGGCTCGCAAAAACCGGAGTATAGTTCTGCTCGATCATCTTGAAATAAGAAACATAAAATAAGTATTTATCAATCAATGAGCTATATTCGCATGACCCGCTTGGGACGCATGAGAGGAATGCAGAAAAGGCAATTGCAGGACTGAGGTCATCTGGAGTGGGGATGCCCTCGAGCTGCTTTTGATCGGTCGCATCCAAATAGGTCAAAACAGACCGTCTTTCCCTCGAAAAAAACCTCCTGTCCATAGCGTCCAAGGATTCATAGGAAGCAAAAAGACCGTTGTGAAAGCATTTTTGATATAAGACGGCGCATTGCTGCAGGTCCTCAGGGGTCCAATCCCCATTATTGATTTTCTTATATAACTGATCTAGCTGGGTTTGCAGAGAAATTCCACTCGAATGAGCTTTTGGATGGTCCTCCAAGGAGGCTGCTCCAAATGCCTTCGATAAGG
>JASHWM010000138.1 GCA_030044075.1 Candidatus Rhabdochlamydia sp.
AAGCGTAAGAGATTATCAATCAGCCACTACCGCTCAAAAGTGCATTAGAGTCGGCGGAAAGCACAACAACCTTGATAATGTGGGACATACGTCCAGGCACCTCACCTTTTTTGAAATGCTGGGCAACTTTTCTTTCGGGGAGTACTTCAAAGAGAGGGCGATCGAATACGCTTTCGAGGTCACCTCCAAGATCTTCGAATTCCCCGTAGAAAAGGTCTGGGCGACGGTCTATGAGGACGATGACGAGGCCTACGCCTTATGGGAAAAGCTCCTGCCCTCCTCAAGGATCGTCCGCCTGGGTGAAAAGGACAATTTCTGGGCCATGGGTGAGACTGGCCCCTGCGGGCCTTGTTCTGAACTGTTATTCGATCGGGGAAAGAGCTTCAGCCCAGCAAATTCCCCTAAGGACGACCCTACGGGCGAGCGTTACCTCGAGTTTTGGAACCTCGTCTTCATGCAATACAACCGGGATGCTTCTGGAAAACTATCTTCCCTCCCAAGAAAGTGCATCGATACGGGAGCAGGCCTTGAAAGGATCATCTCTTTAAGACAAAATGTAACGTCTGTCTTTGCTACAGACATCCTGAGGTCTTTGATTGCAGAGGTGGAGAACGTCTCTCAAAAGCGCTATAATCCTGATGACCCCCATTTCGCTCCTGCGTTCCATGTGATCGCAGACCATATCCGCTCTCTTTCTTTTGCCATTGCCGATGGTGTTCAGCCGAGCAACCTGGACCGTGGGTATGTGCTGAGAAAGCTCTTAAGGAGAGCTGTCCGCTACGGAAGGCTTTTAGGGATGAACGAGCCGTTTCTTGCTAAGATCCTCCCCCGTCTTGTTGAGACGATGGGCCATGACTATCGTGAACTTGCCATTGCACAAAGCAGGATTGCGGAAATCCTTACATTGGAAGAAGAAAGTTTTTTCCGAACATTGAAGCGTGGAGGGAACCTTTTGCAATCGGTCATGGAAAAAGCGATGCAAAGTCCAAACAAACAGATCACAGGCGAAGCAGCGTTCACCCTTAAGGACACTTATGGCTTCCCGATCGAAGAGATCCTCCTCCTTGCCAAGGACAATGCCCTTACAGTCAATTTGGATGCCTACCAACTCCTTGAAGAGAAGGCAAAAGAAAAATCAAGGGGCGCGCAAGGCAGCCATGCTGAGGAAGCTTTAAAAGACAACCTCTATCGCGATTTTGCAGCTTCGCACGAGGCCTGCCAGTTTACCGGCTACGCGAAGACCGAACACAAGGCAAAGATCATCGGGATCATCAGTGAAGGAAAGCTCTCTGACCGGCTGGAAGTGGGACAAACAGCAGAGGTCATTCTGGATGCGACCCCTTTTTATGCCGAAAAGGGAGGACAGGTCGGTGATATCGGCATCCTCTTCCATCAAAACGCCCAGTTCCGCGTGCACAACTGCACGTCTCCCTATCCTGGTATAATTTGCCATGTAGGAAAATTGGAAAAAGGGTCTTTTGTCCTTTCTGATGAAGTCATGGCCCAGATTGACACGGAAAGAAGGCAGCTGATTGCAAACAACCACTCCGCAACCCACCTTCTCCATTATGCGCTGCAGCAAATTTTGGGGCCCCAGGTGCGGCAGGCCGGATCTCTTGTCGAAGCTGCGCGCCTTCGTTTTGACTTTATGCACCACAAGGGCGTAACAGAAAGGGAAATACGGGAGATCGAAGAAATGGTCAACGCCAAGATCAGGGGAAACCTCCTTGTGAAAACGTGCGAGCTTTCTTATGAAGAGGCGCAAAAAAGGCCCGACATCAAGCAATTCTTCGGAGACAAGTATGGCTCTGTCGTCCGCTTGGTGGACATGGACTACTCCAAAGAGCTTTGCGGAGGCACCCATACCCACCATCTAGGGAATATCGGCTTTTTCCGGATCACAAAAGAAAGCAGCATAGGCTCTGGGATCCGCCGTATCGAAGCAGTTACTGGAAAAGCTGCGGAAGAATGGGCCTATCAAAAAGAAGACCTTCTTGAAAAAGCGGCAAAGATCTGCAATACGACCTCCTCAAAACTGCTTGAAACCCTGGAGCACTTGGAAGAAGAGAGGAAAGAGCTCCACCTCAAGTTAAAAGAACACCACAAAAAGGCGCTTGAGAAAAAAAGGGAAGAGCTCTTAAGCGAGGGGCGCAATATCAACAATGTCTTTGTGCTGGCAAGCGCCCTCAACGATAGCTTTACTCAGGAAGATGTCGGATACCTCTCCGAGCAGATCCTGCACCGCCACCCTTCCTCGGCCATTCTTCTTGCTACGAAGACTGAAGAAAAATGCCTGCTTTTCATTAAGCTTGGACAAGAGCTTGTCAAAAAGGGGATGCAGGCGACGGCGCTGATCAAAGAGATCGCTCCGATCATTGGAGGCGCAGGCGGCGGAAAAGCAGATAGCGCGCAAGCTGGCGGCAAGATCGTCGAAAACCTTGACAATGCTTTGAAAGCTTTTTCGAAGTTGATGGAAGAGAAATGCTAGAAGGTTTCCAGAAAAATCCGAAAGTCGAACATCTTTCCAGGCTTTTTGAGGAAAAACAGAACTTGCTCTTTGAAGGGCTTTGGGATGCGCCCAAAGCTTTCTTGCTCACCTTGTTTGCAAAAAAAACAAAACAAAACCTGCTGATCATCCAGCCCACAATTGAAGAGAAATTTGCCCAGGACCTCGCCTATTTTCAGGGAAAGGATTGCTTGGAGTTCCCTTCATGGGAAACCTTGCCGGGTGAAGAGATCCCTCCGAGCATTGATATCGTAGGAAGGCGTTTTGAGACGCTTTACACGATCGCTTCCCAAGAAGGGCCCCATGTGCTCTTTTGCTCGCTGCAGGCGGCCTTGCAAAAGATCATCTCAAAAAAAGATCTCCATGCGTTATGGAGAAAATTGTCCAGGGGATCTGAAATAGCTTTTGAGACACTCCCTGAGATGCTCCATTCTCTTGGCTACAAAAGATCAAGCGTCGTTGCCGACAAAGGGCAATTTGCGGTCCGCGGAGGCATTTTGGATATCTTTCCGCCTACCTCCCCTTCTCCATACCGGCTAGATTTCTTTGGAGATACCATCGACAAGATCAAAACCTTTGATCCGATCTCTCAAAAATCAACAGGCGAAGCAGAAGATTTTTTGCTCACCCCTGCAAGCGAGGTCGAACTGCTCAAAAAAGGAGAGAACCTCACAACGCTGGTCGAATTTATCGGCCCTGATACTCTTATTGTCTTCGATGACCTCCTTGGGATCGAAGACAAGTATATCTCTTTAAAAAGTCTTCCTGGAAGCTCAAACAAATTGTTTTCCACATTTGAAGAGCTTATTGCATCCTCTTCTGAGCTAAAAAAAGTCTACTTTACACCGCAAAACCTGGAAAATATTGAAGAAGAGCCTTCGAAAAAAAGGGCGGGTAGAGAGTATTACGCAGGAAAAACATCTGAGCAATTCCCTCTGGAAATTGCTGGAGTTCCCATTACAACAGATAGGATCGTCCATCCTTTCAAACAGGTGCGCGAGTATTTCTCCCCTTACGAAAATATGGAGTCTGCCACAGAAAAAGAAATCCTCCACTCGCTACACCGTTTTATCCCTCATGTAAAAGAGCTCCATTTTGTATGCACGGCAGAATCAGAAAAAAACCTTCTCGAGCAGGCTCTTATAGGCGAGGGCATTTCCCTTCCTGAGGTTGCAAAGTTCGACTCAGGCTATCTCTCGAGCGGTTTTGTCCTTGAAGATCCCCTTATGGTCCTCATCCCCTATACAGAGTTTTCCCATCGCTATAAGATCCGGCGCCAAAAGATGCGCACCTCGTATCACACACCGCCCTCTGATTTCCATGAGCTTTCTGTTGGCGACCTCGTCGTTCATTTCCATCATGGAATTGGAAAATACCTCGGAATAGAAAAAAAGCCCAACAATGTGGGAACCCCTTCCGAATTCCTTGTGATCGAATATGCCGAAGGGAGCAAGTTCTATACTCCTATAGCGCAGTCCCATCTTGTCAGCAGGTACATTGGTTCATCAGATGAGGTCCCTACGCTTCATACTCTTGGCACGCAAAAGTGGCAAAGGACAAGGCTGCAAGCGCAAAAGTCGATCATTGGATATGCGCAGGATTTGCTAAAAATGCAGGCAGAAAGAACGATCAAAGGAGGATTTGCTTTTTCTGAGGACAGCACAGAGCTTCTTCTTTTTGAAGAAGAATTTCCTTTTGTGGAAACAGAAGACCAGCTTCAAGCCATCCTGGATATTAAAAAAGACATGGTGGCGACAAAGGCCATGGACAGGCTTGTTTGCGGCGATGTGGGCTATGGGAAGACAGAAGTTGCGATGAGGGC
>JASHWM010000139.1 GCA_030044075.1 Candidatus Rhabdochlamydia sp.
AGCTGCAGGAGGAAATCAAAGTCCTGCAAGAAGCCCTACGGTCGGAGAAAGAAGACCATGAGCGAGATAACGATAAGGCAGGTGGTGTCCGCAAAGACTTCGATAGAAAAATCCTTGAACTCACCGAAGCCACAGATCGGCTAGAAAAGCAAGCCGAAGAATTGCGAAAAGCCCTTCAACTGGAGAAAGAAGGCAGGAAAGCCGACAATGAAGGGGCGCAAATAAAACGCGCGGAGCTCGAAAAACAAGTCCACGATCTCAACGCGCTCTTAGAACCTCTCCACAGGCAAATAGAAGAACTCAAAGGAACTTTTAAGTTAATAGAGGAAAAGCACGAAAAGGAGAGCAAAGAAGCGCTGTCAACTCGCGAGCATCTTGAAAGAAAAGTACTGGAAGATGCACAGCGCGCGCTCCGTCTGCAGCAGGAAATCAGTGCACTGCAACAAGACCTTGAAGGACAAATGCAGCAGCATACAAAACAAGCTGCTCTTTTAGAAAAGCAGATCGAAATACTTCGGGAAGCTCTTCAAGCAGAAGAAGTAGGTCATGGGCGAGATAATAAAGAGGCATTAGATGCCAGAGAAGACTTCGAAAGAAAGATACGTGAGATCGGCGAGCAATCTGAAAGTTTGCAGATACAAATGGAAGAAGTCCGAAAAAACCTTCGTTTAGAAAAAGAAGGCCGGCAAGTTGATAACGAAACTGCAAAAGTAGAGTGCGAAGACCTCGCAAATAAAGTTCAGCAGATTACAGAGCAATCCACACTCCTCCAAAAAGAAATAGATGATCTAAAACGGAAACTATTAAAAGAAGAGCGGACTACAGCATCTTTATCTGAAGCGTTCAACATCCTTAAGCGCCAAGTCGAGAAGTTAACGGATGAATTACAAGGGAAAGCTATAGAAAATCAGGCCCTGATCAAGAAAATCTCTTCCAGCGGATCTCAAGATGCAAAAATCTCCCATTTAGAGAAAGAAACAGAAGAGCTGCGAAGAAACCTGCTCCTATTACAAAATTTGCACTCTCTGCGAAATGCCCTGGATGTTGTTGCCCAGATAGAAACATCTGAGAGCGGCGTATCACAGATCACAGTACACATTACCTTTGGAGAGCAGCATACGACTGTTGTCCACGACCTTTCCTCACCGGAAGCGACCCATCATTTTATCCTCTTTTTAAACAAGGTCTTCAACTGGATCAACCAGTGTGATGAGAACACAGACCTTGAGGAAGTATTTCCAAAACCATCCGTGGATATCAACCGCTCGACAGATCTTTCCAGCTCGCTCTTATCATCATGGGAGATGCCGAATATGGATGAATATTCCCCTCCATCGCCGCCATCTCCCGAGATGGATGATATTGCTACTCCCGCAAAGCTCGCAAAACCCCATAAAACCTATCTGGAATCACTTTCCAGCTGGGTTGTGGACAGCAACCACCCATCGAAACTGCACAAATACCGCAGTGTCCTGCAAGAATACGCTCTTGGACTGAGAAAATTAGGCATAAACATCGATAAAGAAATCGAAAAGCTTGTCTCAGCAATTAATGCGTCTGAGAATATCAACCTTGGCAGCTTGCAGTTCCAGCTTTTTGCTGTGCTGAAAGTTCTCAACAGCCCATCGACACCAAAGGACATCAAAGACCTGGACCCTTCTTTTCCGGCTTACTCTGATGCGAGGATGCAATACCAAACTTTTGTTAAAAAGCTCCGAGGCATCATTGAATCGAGCGAATATCAAAACCTTATGCCCATAGATCAAACCACCCTCCGAGGAAAAAGCTCAGAAGACTTTTCTTGCCGAGACCTCGTCCGTAAATTGTGCTTTGTCCGTTGGGGCGACGCCCATATGTTCCGCTATCTGAAGGAAATTACCGATCTAACCCTTTTGGCATATAAACAGTCTGTCACTGATTTTGATGATAGTGAACCTCTCACAGAACAGAACTTCGGCCTTGAGCTGCAAAGAAGGAATAAGGCGATCAAATATGCTCCAGAAACAGTCAAAAAGCCCGTCCTTGCCTTGCAAATGCAGAAGTTCTGGGGAACCATGCAAATGCAAGACTATACCTTGTATGAAAACACACCTTATATCAGAGAGACCTTTCTCTATAGAGATGCCAAAGGACGCACCCAGCCAGTAAGCTATATGCGGCACGGAAGCCCTACTACTCCGGGGTCTATCGCACTTGTGCTCGGCGGGCTTTTATCGCGCAACCTACTTGGGACCGACATCCCAAGCGGCGAGCAGATCGCATCGGACTACGAAGAGTTCCTGCGGTATCAAGAAGAACTAAAACAAGGTGTGCTTTACGCAATACACCAGCGCAAAAACCCTGACCGTGTTGAAAACGAAAGTGAAAGGGCAAGGCAAATCCTCGACCTTCAAAATGCCCATCCAAACTTCCACGCTTTTGTGCAAGCGCTGGAAGGTCCCTTGTTCCAGAGGAAGGGCCATTACAAGGACGCCAATTTTGCGCAGTTAAAAAATGCGATCATCGAGGAGTTTACAGGGAATAACCCCCTATCGACTTGCTGCTTGCCAAAAGCTCTTCAGGATAATCTCGATTATAAGCAGGTGGTCTTGCCCAAGCTCTTAAATGATGCCCACAGGATCTTCTTCTCAAGCAAGGAAGCTGTAGACTCTTTGGAAGAATGGCAAAGTTTCATCCTGGTATTTTACGTCATGCAGAAAATCGATTTTAAGTTCCGCCTGGGGAAAGATCTGTCCATGCCGATCGCTTATTATGTCACAGCGTGTAAAGACTTCCTCGATCGCGGCGGTCTGATGGCCCTTGTGGAAGACCTCCTCCATGACTACTGGCAAAACAATCAAGAAAATCTCGAACGCCTGGAAGAAAGGCTTTACAACATCCTTGGAGCACCGATCCTCGTGAAGAAAAAAGAGGTCATCGAAGACAGGTTGAACCCCGGCATCAGCCTATGTAACTACCTGTATAGATATTTCCAAGACAACCCAAACAGGCTGGAGGAATGGCAAAATTATCGCTTTGGCGATGAAGGATGGAGAATCGA
>JASHWM010000140.1 GCA_030044075.1 Candidatus Rhabdochlamydia sp.
CTGGAGATGCTGCACCAGACCCTTCTGAGCGATCCCCTCCAGCCCACATATAAGATGAGCATGATCGCAATGAGCCCTTCGCAAGGCCGCGTTTCATTTTTCTCTTTCCAGCTCGGCTCAGTTTTGATGATGCCCTTGAATAGGCCACAGCGCCCCCTCGCCTCGCTCAATGAGTTGATGGGCAATGCAGGGCAGGAGTTCATGGAAACAAGCGACAACTGGAATGTCGGGGATACCATCCTGTTTTTTTCCGACTATAATGCATCTCTTTTAGATGTCGCCAAACCGACCATCGGACTTTCACCGCAAAGGCAGGCCGAGGCAATCATCCAAAAAATCACTGATCGGACCGACCTCCATCCGCAAAAAAAACCCAAAGTCCTCTTTTCCCTCCAAAGGATCGCCTAAGGCTTTTTTTATTTTAAGGCGGGTCCCACTTATAGAGCTTTCCGTTGATGATCTTTTTTCTATAGACCCAATCAGCATCGTTTTCGCGAAGAAGGCGGTCGCATCCCATGATATACCCTTTGAGGAACCCATGTTTTTTCATGGCTAGGAGCATATAGCGCGAGCTTGTCGGCCGGAAATGGCTCCTTGGCCCATCGACAGGAGAGATCACATTCTGATGGAACAGGACCACCTTTTCAAAGGCCCTGACAAGGAGAGAATAGTGTTTCGTATCTGGCTCGGCAGCTTTCGGATTGAGCAGGTCTGCGTCTTTTCCCCAAGGCTCATGAAAGCCTGGAGAAGCAAAGGCCGCAGTAGAAACAAGGAAACAAAATACGATCTTAGAAAGCATAATGGAGCATCATAATAGGAAAAAGGCGTTCTTGGTTCATCACGGGCGATGCAACTTTTTCATACATCCGCTCGTTGTATAAATTCGCTTCCTGCCCAGCGCCGTAGATCCCTCCGAAATACCATCCTGCCTCAAAGCTTGTGAAGATCACGCCGGCTGCTGTATATCCCCGATGAAAAAATTGGTAGGCGGCTGCAATAAAAAGGCTGTTGAGCAAAAAAGCAGTGAACGCGGACTGCCTTTGGCCAAGATATAAGTACCCGGCCCCTGGCAGAAGAGCGTTAAAGGTTTTTGCCTTCCCTGGAGATTTTTTTACATCATCATATTGGGTCAAAACTTTCTTGAGCGCCATATCATCAGGCATCTTTTGAGAAAGCTCCCTCAAATGGGAAATGTCCCCTTCCAGCATCGCTGTGGACACTTCGAGTTTTTTCTCGGTCTCGGGATAATAATATTGGATAAGCTGGAAAACGCCTTCGGCCTTTTGCACTTGGCCAACTTTTTCATAAGAGTCGTACATGACAATGAGAAGGTCCTGGAAAGCGGGAAAATCGTGGTTTGTATATTTCAACTGGCTATTTTCAAAAACATAGATGACCTCATCATATTTGGCTCCAAAGTAATAGGAGAGGAGGATGTGGTAGTCGATCTCAAGGGACCTTGCTTTTTCCTCAGGCGGTAATAAGATCTGGGCCCTTTTAAATGCTGTGAGGGCCTGGTAGAGCTCCATCTTCTCTGCAAAGGCAACACCGATCTTATATTCTTTTGCCCACGCTTCGCCCATCTCGAGCGGGGAAAGAGGAGGAAAGGCCGAAGGAAGTTTTCTGACGTAATTATCCTGAAGGAAATAATTGATCTTGGGCTCTAACCGCTCAGACTGGGAGCGGCAGGAAGTGAGGAAGGCCGCGCTTATGACAAGGACGAGGATCTTCTTATTCATCTTTATACGACTTTAGCAAGTCGATTCCCATGTCGAAACTTTCCTTGAGGCTTCTAGGCGGCAGCATGTCCTTGTAGAGGTTTTGCTGGTGCTCAGTGACTTTCTTATAGTCTTCATAGGAGTTAATAATATGAGGGCGTACGAAGATAATGAGGTTGTCTTTGGAATAGTTGCGGGTGTTGTTGCTGAACGCCGCGCCGATGATAGGGAGGCCACCAAGGCAGGGGATCCCGACCTTAGAGTGGTCTTTCGTATCCTGGATCATCCCGCTCAGGATCAAGAAATGCTCGTTGGGCACATGGACCCTTGTATTCATTGTCGTCTGGGTTGTCACGATCCCGTTGACCTGGCCTGTCTCTGTCGTCGGAGGTGTTGCGGGAGCTGAGCTGATCTCGTTGACAATCTCGAGCGTCACAAGGTCGGAGTCTCCAAGGACAGGAGTGATCGTGAGGCTCACACCGATGTTGCGGTACTCCAAACTTGTCGTGGTCACCTGCTCAGCGATCGTCGATGTGACAACAGAGCCGACGAACGGAATGTTCCTTCCAATAAAGATGCTTGCGCTCTTGTTGTCTTGCGTGACAATTTTCGGGTTCATGATAATGGTAGAGTCAATGTCGCTCTGGAGCGCATTGACAAGAGAGGAAAGCGTTGCAAAAGATTGCCCTTTATGGAAGAGGAGGTTGCCGATCACGCCTAAGTCAAAACCAGAAAGGATCGGGATATTTGAAGGTGAAGGGCCGACTTGCGGGTTGACCTCGGTAAATCCCGTAATAAATGGGTTGTCCTGGGCTGTAGGGATGTTTGAAAATGAGGAAGAGAGCTTGTTCTTATATTGTCCTTGTCCGATCCACTCCAGGCCGAAAGTTTGACCGTTGAGCATGGTGGTCTCGATGACCAAAACTTCTATCAGGACCTGCTTGAGAGGGATGTCGAGGTTTTCGATGAGGTGCTTGATCTTTTGCAGCGACTCGGAATCCCCTGAGGTGAGCAGGGAGTTTGTCACTTCAATCCACTGGAGCGAGGATATTGAATCCGTGAGGGGGTCCTTCACTCCATTAGGTAGGGCCATCAAGCTCGCGCCAATTTTTTTAATGGCTGCTTGGATCTCATCCCCTTTCTGATATTGGAGCTTATAGACCAAAAAGTTCGTTGCCTGAACAAAAGGCTTTTCTGGTGTCTCAGGGTTCGCAACGGATGGGACATCAAACTGTCTGAGCAGATCTTCGATCCTCTTGATCGCATCAGGACTTCCCGAGATCAAAAGCGACTGGGTCTTTGGGATCCATCGAAGGTTATCGATCGCATCATAGAGAGATTTGTCAAGGACGTTTGTTTCGAGGAGGTTTCTTTTAAAGTCCTGGAGTATCGCGATAAGCTGTTCACCGCTTACATATTGAGGTTTGTAAATCGCAAACTGTGAGACCACCTCTCGCATTGTCTGTGCGATCTGTGTGATGGTTTGCTGCTCAGGCTGGGCTGTAGTCGGTGCTGTTGATGGCGCTGTTGATGGCGCTGTTGGAGCAAGGGGCGCCATCCCCGGCTGGTCGAAACGTTTGACGATCTCTTCGATCCTCTGGAGGGTCTCTGGAGCGCCTGTAAACAAAAGCGAGTTGTTTTCTTTGATCAGCTTCATGCCCATGATCGATTGAGCGATCGCTTTGTCTGTCAAATTCGAGTGCTCAAGGTCTGATGCAACAGTTTTAAGGGAGTCGATCAGCTGGTTTGCCGGGACATGTTCGATATGATAGATATAGAAAGTAATGTTCTCTACTTTTGTCGGCTCTTGCGCACCGGTGGCAACGACATCGATCTTCTCAAGGAGCGCCCTCACTTTATCAAGGGCACCAGGGGTCCCTGTAAAAAGAAGGGAATCTGTCGTAGAGACGTATTGCACTGTCTCAAGGGCCTCAAGAAGCTCCGGATCGACAAGGCCTGAGGTTTTCAAATTCTGATAGATCCCATGCAGCGATGACTGCACCTGCTTTGCAGAGACGTTGACAGGTTTATAGATAAAGAAAGAAGTCTTTCCTACCCCACCAATATCCAGCTGCGCAATAAAGGACTTGATCTGATCGATGATCTCTGGGCTGCCCGTGATAAGGATGGAGTTCGTCTCCTCGATCCAGGTGATGTTCTCCAAAGAGCGCACAAGGGCTACGTTAGGGCTAGGCTGTTTTTTCACTTTGGCGGCGATCTTTTTCAGCTCCTGTTCCACTTTAAGCCCGGAAACATTTTTCAAATCGTAAATATAAAATGTCTTTGCCGTGGCTGCTTCGCTGCCGGCCTGGGCGCCGTAGGCCGAGATATCAAACTGGGCGATGAGCTGTTTCACACCATCGACACTCTCTTGCGAGCCGGTGATCATGATGGTGTTATTTTCTTTCATCCATTTGGCGCTTTTAAGGGCCTGGATAAATGCAGGGTCTGATCCTGGCGTCTCTTCAAGCCTTTTTGCGATTCCCTGGAGGCTGTTGATGATGAAATCCCCTCCGGTATATTTCAGCTCATAGACATAGAACGTCTGCCTGCCAGGAGGCGAAAGATTTTCTTGTATCTCGAAGGTTTTCATGAGCTCTTTGACAGTCGCAATGCTTGCTGGAGATCCTTGAAAGAGATAGGACTGTGTTTCCGATACCCACTTGGCCTTTTTCAGCGTCTTGATCAGGTCGGCATTTCCGGGCTGAGAAGTGTTGAGGTTGTTGATGATCTGCGTGAGGAACCTGTCCACCTTGTCGCGGTATTCTTCTCGAGACTTATAAATATAAAATGTCTCGGCAGCTTCTTTCTGCCTTGCGCTATCGAGGTTCGCCATGAGATTTTTTATCTTCTCGATCGTTTCAGGATCAGCTGTGAACATCAGCGAGTTCGACTCAGGGATGTATTTGACAGAGTCCAAGGATTGGATCAGTTTTATCGGCGGCTGCGCAGATCCTTTAAGGTCTGTTGAAACCTTGGTGATCGCCTTTAACAGGTCGTCAGCAGGCTGGTTTTCGATCTTATAGATAAAAAGCTCGGCGGCTTCCGCGGCCCTTCCCCCTATTTTTGCTTTGGGTGGCACGTCAATGTCTGTCATGACAGCCAAGCTTCTCTCGATCAAATAAGGTGTGGATACGATAAAAATCGTGTTCGTATCAAGTTGTGGAACAAAGATCAGCGGGTTGCCTTCTGCAAAAGGCGATACGATCTGTGTGACAAGGGAGACAAGGTCTGAAGGGGAGATGTATTTGACGACATAGGAGTCGACATCCAGGTTGGTATGCGGGGCATCAAGGCTGAGCAAAAGTGCAGCGATCTTCTCTATGTTTGTGGTGATATCAGTAACGATCAGCTGCTTTGTTTCGTTTGATATTTCAATGATCGCGGATGCAGATGTCATAGACCGGATGATCGAAGCAACAGAGGCGGGGCTTGCATTTTTCAAACGAAAAACGCGGGTCACGATCGGCGCCTGGGTGTTCATTTCCTCTCCTGGCAAGTCTCCAGACTGGATCGTAGAGATCTGACTTACCGTTGTGCTCCGGGAGATGACCAGGTTGTTTTCTTGTTCCAGGAGGTTCAGGTCATGGATGCGGAGCACCTGGATCAATGTCGACATGATGTTCTTGACAGTGACAGGCTCCTCAGAGACGATCGTCACATTGAACTGAAGGTCTTGCTCATTGAAGATAAAGTTCACGCCAGCGATCTTGCTGATGAACTTTACATATTCGAGCATGGAAATATTTTGGAAGTTTATCGTATATTTTTCTTCGCTGCTATTATTTTTCACATCCGCAGCGATCATTTCTCTTGAAGATTCTTCAGCCCATAAAGCGCCCTGGCAGGGGAGTTGTATGCAAAGCACCCAGCAGGTAGCATCAAACAACACTTGCTTTCGCAGCTTCAGGATCAATGGCTTCATAGGCAAAAAATTCCAATTACGAATTCAGGATACCATTGCTACTTTTTCGAAACAAAAACAGCATCCTAAAACACTTTTTGAATTATGTAAATTGGTGTTTTTACTTTCCAGACATTTTATTCGGTGAAGCTCTCTTCGAAAACAATTTCCTGGGCTTCTTCGCTAGAAAAAGGCTCTTCGTCTATGTGCGACTGTTTTTCGTCCCTGCCCCTGAGGACAAACTGGAGGGGCACCCCAAGAAACCCGTATGTCTCCCTGAACTGGTGCATGATGTACTTCTTATATGTGCCTGTCATGAGTTCGGGGCGGTTTACAAAGATGACGAACTTCGGCGGGTGGACCTCGACCTGGGCCATGTAGAAAATGCGGAGCCTCCTACCCTGGATCATGGGAGGGTGGTATTTTTGGATGGCCCTTTCGATGAACTTGTTGAGCTGGCCTGTTGTGATGCGCCTTTCGAGCTGCTCATAGACCTCGCTGATCGAGGGGAAGAGCTGGTCCACATTCCTTCCCGTCTTTGCGGAAATAAAAAATGTGGGGCAGTGGCTAAGGAATGAGGCCTCTTCCTTGATCCCCTTCAAGCAATGTTCCATCCTGAAGCCCTTGACAAGGTCCCACTTGTTGCAAAGGATGATGCATCCTTTGCCAAGCTCTTCAATATTGCTTGCGATCCTTTTTTCCTGCGCGGTGATCCCTTCGCTTGCGTCGACCATGAGGATGCAAATGTCCGCTTTTTCTATCGACCTCTCCGTCCTGATCGCAGCAAACTTGTCGACGACCTCGCTCTCGGAGCTCTTGCGGCGGATGCCGGCAGTATCGATCAATGTATATGCCTGCCCTTTCACAGAGATCTTCACATCGACGCTGTCCCTTGTCGTCCCGGCAATGGGGCTGACGACGCACCTTGGCTCGTGGAGGAGATAGTTCATGAGGGTCGACTTGCCCACATTCGGCCTGCCGACGATCGCGACCTTGATCCCTTCTGACTTTTCTTGCTCTTCCTCAAAGGCAATCTCTTCCACAGCAGCTTCCAGAAGTTCTGCAATCTGGTATCCTTGCACTGCCGACACACCGATCATCTTCGGGATGGCAAGAGAATAAAATTGATGGAGGAGCTCTTCCTGGCTTGCATCGTCGATCTTGTTCACAGCAAGGCACACCTTCTTTCCATGGCGAAGAAGAAACTTTGCGACAAGGTCGTCAAGGGGCATAACGCCGACCCTGCCATCGACGACCATAATGATGCTGTCCGCTTCTTCGATGGCAATCTCTGCCTGCCTTTTGATCTCTTCGTTATGGGGCAGCGTTGAAAAAGGGTCGATCCCTCCGGTGTCAATGACCGTGACCTCCCTGCCGAACACATCCGCCTTCGCATAAATACGGTCCCGCGTAATGCCTTCTGCCTCGTCGACAATCGAGATCCTTTTCTTGCAAATCCGATTGAAGAGGGCTGATTTTCCAACGTTCGGTCTTCCGACCAGCGCAATTTTCGTCATAAAGTCTCAGTTCTTTTTTAGTGGAAGTAATTTAACAAAAAAAATAATTAAAAGAAATCAGTTTTATCCAAGAAAGAATTATCCAATTATGCCCTGATCATGAAGAGGATCCTGTAAAAAATTTTTTGACACTTGCATAATTCCGGAATTTTCTCAAAACTCTTCATCCGACCGCTGATAAAAAAATCTCCTTCACTCAAAGAGAACATTGTACGTATATGATGACAGTAGCAAAAGAGCCTGGGAACCGGGGCTCTTTCATTTCACCAGAAGTTTTTTTACTGGAGCGATTTAAACTGGTCTCCACGAACATTCCAGGAGGATCGGTCCAGGACATTGTACGACGATGTAAAGTTTTTTTTCTATGCGATACCCACTCCAATCCCGACTATTGGAACATGAATGCAAGACTGGTCCAAGCTCTATGGATTGATGATAAGAGCTGTCTTTACGTTGAAAATCTGGACGACCCTAAAAAATATTTTAGATCCGATGAAATTCTAAAGAGTGTCAAATGCTGGGACCTGGAACAGAGCCAAATCTGTTCCACGAAAGGTTATTTCGACACCTGTTTGGAATTTATCAATTACTCTGCCTTGATCATTCATCTTTATCTGGAAAGCCGGGATATTTCTTTCAAAGAAGGAAAAAGCAGAGACCAGGAGATACAAAAACAACTGGATATTCTAGAAGGATCGGGTTTTTTCGAGCCCTTTAAAGAAAACCTCGGCTGCATGGATCAAAGCACCATGGACGCGCTCAAAAAACAAGCCTTGCTCGTCCGAAAGGGTGAGCACAGTGAAAAAAACCTGAAAGGTCTTGTGAGGATGCTTGCACTGGATTGGCTTGCACTCCTCGGCCTTTCGACAAAGTCTTTTTGGGAAAAAATCGAAAGAAGTTTTTTTCCAAGAAATGAAAACCTCTCCTCTTGCGTCATAAAAGCGCATAGCGAGGGGATGCAGAGGATCTTTTTGGTCGGCGGCGAATACCACTTAAGAAAAAACAGGGACCTCCCCTCATTCCATTCAGGCGTCGACCATGTCCAAACAAGCATGGACAAAGAGGAGATCCCTTATGTAGTCCTGAAGGCCAGTAAAAAACAGATCCCCTTGTCAGGTGACCAATTAAAACAAATTGGGATCTCTACAGCCGATTGCAATACTATCGATACAACTGCTACATTAGATGAGCAAGACCTTTTGAAAGAATTAAAAAAGATCATTATGGACCTTGAAAAATATTGCATTCCCTCGCCGGAGATTTTTCTTTCCGATATTGATGGCTTTTTGCAAGACCTTTCCTTCCTCATTTACCAAATCCAACTTAAATGCAACTTGTAGCAGTTCTCCTATCGAGTAGGAGGTGAGCCGTAAGGCTCACCGTCCTCTCACACCACCGTACGTACGGTTCCGTATACGGCGGTTCATGAAACTTGAAATACTTTTCTCTGATCGACCAACGATATTAGTCCCAAACCATCGAAGAAAGACTTAGGAAATGCCTCATTCATGTGCGATGCCCCGGCATTCCACCATGCTCCTCGCCC
>JASHWM010000141.1 GCA_030044075.1 Candidatus Rhabdochlamydia sp.
ATTTTTCGTTCGGGGAAATATGCTTGGATGGTGGAATGGTAGACACTAGGGACTTAAAATCCCTTGGGAGCAATCCCGTGCGAGTTCGACTCTCGCTCCGAGCATCTTGATATTCAATAAGATCAAATTACTCCCCCCAATCAGAATATGGACATGAAAAGAAAACATGTTGATTAATTTTTTTTTTATTTTTAGAATCTTGTGTTTCATAGTCACTGAATTAAGTGCGATGCATGTATGCAAAAAATATTTCGTCCGTTCTTCCTATTCGTCTTAGCTTTCAACATTCTAAGTACTTCGACATATTTGAATGCATGGGAGTTTGATGAAAGGCCTTTTTCAATCAATGAGTGCAAAAATGACTCGAGCGACAGTTTTTCATTGTTTGAACTATATGATAGAGGGGTTTTCTTACTTGCTTCAGGGGATTATTATCAGGCAAGAGATTGTTTTATTCATATTTTAGATTCAGAAGGAATTTCAGAAGAATTGATAGGTGTTGCTTTATGGGGGCAGGTTTGGGCAAATGCTTTTTTAGGAGATAATGAAAGTCTTGATAAAGATTTAGCTACAATAGCAAATTTGATTGGTCTTTATGAAGAATGTGAATGCCGTTCAGACGTTTCTTTTAGGGGTTCTGACGATTTTCGTGAGAATAGTGACTTTTTTATTACCACGATTGCAAATAAAAAAAATAACAGGAATTTTTCCTCAGGGGATCCTGGTTGTCATAAAACTGTAGAAAATTGTGAATCTTTTATGAAAGCCATGTGTGGTGGGGTAAAGGATCCTGGTGCGAAGATTACACTAGAACTATTTATTGAAGCTTTGGCTGAAAAAGCGCAAGAGTGTTGCAGAGCGGGTGGCTTTTGGGAGCATTGTGTTCAGAAAATGGTTGATACCATGAACAAGTGGAAATTTTTCGGCATTCCAGCAGATCCTTCTTGGGATTAAATTATTGAGGAAATTATCTGATGTTTCGATATGTTTTTGTGTTTTTTATTTTGAGTTTTTGCAAGGTGACTGCTGATACAGCAGAATTGGCAATCACGAATTCCTTGGAAACTATCTCATCTCCATTGCAGGGGGAGAATAATTTTATTGTCTACTATGTTTTCGATGATACAACATTAGAAGCATCTCTTAAAGAGGTCATGATAGCTTCATTGAAAAAAATAGGTACCGTCTATCCAGCAGATAATTCTAAGCTCACTGAAAAAGAAAAGGAAGAAAGAGTAAAAAAGGGCTCAATGATCCAAATAGTGACCTCTTCTCTTATTGAAGAAAATGCCAATGATCCTTCAAAGCATACCAAGTTGCCCGTACTGGAATTGTCTTTTAAAATGCTAAGTGGCGTAGAGATATTAAAAACAGGCAATAAACAAGGCTGTGTAGTTTGGGAAAAAGAGAAATTCATTGGGGATATTTCTCCATCAAAAGAGTTCAAGAAGAAAGTCATCAAAACTTTTGACCAAATCATGAATGATTTTGTTGAAGACTACAAAGAAGCAAATCCAGCAGAAAAAATATGCGAAGCGAAGTTTTTTCTTTTCGCCTAGTGTAACATATTTGAATCAATCTCCATATAAGAAAGAAAATCCCTTGCGAGTTTGGCTCTCGCTCCGAGCAACCTTGTTCTATTGCTTCTTTTCTTGATTTCGTTGATAATATATTGGAATTTTTAAATTTAAAAAGAACATTCCTCATTATTCAATGCACTTGTTAAAAATATTTCTTGTCCTATTAGGGATATTTATTGGACTAGGCTCTACCATGAATGGATCAGAAGTTTTGAAAGAACACAACCTTACGCATGAAAAAAGAGATGGGTCATTCCAGGGTTCTCTGCAGAAGCTGATCCATAAAATCAAAGGCAGGGGAGATCTACCTTACATATCCGTAGAGCAGCAGCTTGATTTGCTCAGCGCGCTTTCTGAGTTTGATTTAGGAAGGTTCCTGATTGAAAGAGGAGGATTGAATGGCTTTTGGATCCATTATGCCATTAGCCATCCTATGAAAGGACGGCTGAGCGGTGTAAACAATCAGGGTCAACCTTTGAATAAAATAGAAAAGTACCTGCTGGACCGGTCCCCTGCAGCTGTCGCTACGCAGCAGAGGTTCGTAATTTTTAAAGAAGAGACTCAAGAAAGAGTGGTGGAAGGATGTGAATTTGCTTCGATCCCTTGCGGTGTGATGGCCGACCTGCTCGATCTGGATTATTCGCATATTACTAATTTTACCCTTCATGGGATCGACCTTGATGAGGAATCGATCGAACATGCAACGGCTCTTGCAAAAGAAAAAGGGCTCTTGGAACAGTGCAGGTTTTCCTGTCAAGATGCCTGGGACCTCAAAGATACAAACAGGTTTGATCTCATCACAAGCAATGGCCTGAACATTTATGAGCCCGATGATGAAAAAGTGATCGAGCTCTACCGCAAGTTTTTTTCGGCGCTGAAAAGTGGAGGATGCCTCATTACAAGTTTTTTAACTCCTCCTCCGATCCCAGGGACCATCACCGAGTGGGATGTCAGTAAGCTGGACCCAAAAGATGTTTTGCTCCAAAAAATTATTTTTACCGATATCCTTGACGGAAAATGGCAAGCATTTCGCAGCGAGGAAAAAGTGGTGGGGCAATTACGCCAAGCAGGCTTTGAGGAGATTGAAGTGATCTATGATGAAGCTCATGTCTTCCCAACAATCATTGCAAAAAAAATGTGAGGGCTGTCTTCCGTGGAAACAAAAATTAAAGCCCTTATTTTTGATTGCGATGGGATCTTGGTCGATAGCGAATATTCTCACTACCAATCATGGCGCGAGGCCATCCAGAAGTATGGCCATGATCTATCACTGGACGAATATTACCCCTATGTCGGGAATTCAGGAGTGCGAAATGCCGAGCTGTTTGCGATAAGAATGGGCCTTGACTGCGCGCAAGAGCTGCTAAAGGAAAAAAGAAGCTATTATCACAAACTTCAACAGGAAGGGATTCCGGCTTTTCAGACGACCATTGATTTTGTTCACCATCTGGCAAGAGAGAAAAATAATAGAGGATTTTTTTTGGCGGTCGCCTCAGCTGCTAAAAAGCAGGAAACACTCTCCAATTTAAAACGACATGGGATCGAGGAATGCTTTGACCTTGTACTCTCAGGACAAGATGATTTGAAAGAATACCAGGACCCTGAGGGAGTCAACAAGCCAAAGCCCTATATTTATCTGCATGCAGCGAAAATGCTGGGGGTCCCTCCCCAGCAGTGCGTCGTGATCGAGGATAGTTTTCCCGGAGTATCTGCCGGAATGAACGCCGGCTGCATCACGATAGCCGTTCCGAATTTTTTTACAAAAAGACAAGATCTCTCCCAAGCTAGCGTAATGATCGAGTCTTTTGCAGGTATGGATATCAATAAATTTTTTAGTTTTCTTGAGACTTTGAAAAAATAACCCTTCTATTGCATTGAAAAGATTCGCCCTGGTAAACTGAAAGAGTTAACCAGCCATAATGGCGGGAAAAATAGCATGAACCACAATGAATCTACATCTTTTGGCTTAGGTTCTAAACTTGTCTGTGCAGGACAAGTGGTGGTGGTCGTGCGAGTGCGCACATAAAAATCGCACTTCTTCCCTGCCACATCTTTTTTCTCTTTCCAAAGCTCCTTGAGATCAAAGCCTTCAGTGGGCAAGAAGTGCCAACGAAAGGATCGTTATGTCAATACGTGAGCAAACCATACCGCTCGAAAAAACGCCCCCTTCAAGCCTTTTTACTACAGGGCTTGCCCTTTTCTCCATGTTCTTTGGGGCAGGGAACCTCATTTTCCCTCTTCTCATAGGCAAGGTTGTAGGAGAGAATGTCTGGTTTGCTATTGCAGGTCTTGGTTTGACAGCAGTGATTGTGCCGTTCCTTGGACTTGCGACGATGGTCCTTTTCAAAGGTGACCATAAACGATTTTTTGAGCGGCTTGGAAAAATCCCTGGAATGCTGCTCTTGCTCCTTTTGCAGCTCATCCTCGGGCCATTTGGTGTTATCCCAAGGCTCGTGACGCTTATGCACGCCATGGCAAAGCCTTATCTTTTTGATATGTCTTTACCTATTTTCAGCATCCTTGCCGCTATTCTTATTTTTGTCTGTAGTTTTAAAAAAGAGAAGCTCATTGGATTTTTGGGGATGGTCCTCACGCCTGTCTTGCTGCTTTCTTTAGCAGCCCTCGTGTTTTTTGGACTTTTTAACGGATCTTCTTTTACTCCTGCCCCCCTTTCGGCAAAGGATAGTTTTTTTGAGGGATTGGTTGGGGGATACCATACCATGGATTTGATCGCCGCTTTTCTTTTTGCTACGATTGTGCTTCCCCATTTCCAAAAAAATGAGGGCCCTTTGCAGGCAAAAAGTTCTATGTTGAAAAAGATGTTCTTATCAAGTCTGATTGCCGCTTCGCTTCTTTTTTTCACATATCTTGGGCTTGCTTTGATTTCTGCATATCATGGCTGGTCCCTTGACCCATCTTTCCCACCGCAGCAACTTCTTAGCGCAATAGCCATGAAACTCCTCGGGCCGTTAGGCGGTTGCCTTGCTGCAGTAGCCGTGATCACAGCATGTTTGACGACTGCTATGACATTAGCAGCAATTTTTTCTGATTATTTGCGAAAAAGCATTTGTAAAGAAAAAATTAGTCCCATGGCCAGCTTGTCTATAACGCTTGCTGCAACGACACTTTTTGCCAATTTAGGATTTGGAGGGATTGCGGCATTTTTGGGACCCATCCTGCAGATTGTATATCCTGGCCTGATCCTACTGACTATTTTGAACTTCCTGCATTCCGTTTATGGATACCGCATGGTGAAGTTCCCGGTGTTTGCCACTTTTGCGGTTTCTGCTGCGATCTATCTTTTTTCAAACTAGGTTTTCTACTAAATTGTTTAAGACACAGGAGAATAACTATGACGGATGCAAACTTTCTCAGGCTGCCGGAGCTTCTGAAGCTTTACCCGGAAATCGAATATATTGAATTAAGCACAGATATGCCCACTGCCGAAAAAGCTGCCGAAATTTGCGGAATGGACCTTTCGTCTATTGCCAAGACTTTGATTATAAAGACAGATAAGGAGTTCATCGCTCTCATTCTCCTTGGGCCGGATCGGATCAATGAAAAGGAGGTAAAAGCTGTAGCAAACTGCAAAAAGTTTCGGTTTGCAAGTTCAGAGGAAGTTCTAAATATGACATCCTATCCTGCTGGCGGAACCCCGCCCATTGGCCTTGGCTCTTTGATCGCTAAGGTGTTCGTTGATAGAAAGGTATTAGAGAAGACTTGGGTGATTGCTGGAGGGGGCGACCGGCCTAAGTTGATCAAAATATCTCCAAAACTTATCTGCGAATTAAGCCAGGCGAAAGTTGTCGATATTGCGTCAGGTGCAAAATGAATCAGATACTTGAGGTTCGGCAAATTGAAAGATCTGAGATATCATGGGTGAACAAATGTTATGATGAAGTGGAGTTTGTCCATTCAAACTACGAAAAAGAGATCATTGCTGTTGCAGAGTGGGATGGCCAAAAAGCCGGAGTGGGCCGTCTAGTGACGGTCGATGAAAAAAATCTTGAGCTCGGAGGGATGTATGTCTTTCAATCCTTCCGCGGAAAAGGGATTGCCCGTGGCATCGTAACTTTTTTGTTAACACATGTACAAGATCAGACAGTCTATTGCATTCCTTTTGAACATCTTGTCCCTTTTTATCAGCAGTGCGGTTTTGTTCATTGCACAAGTCATCATCTCGCCCCAAAGGAACTCTTGAACAAGTATTTCTGGTGCAAGGAGAAATATACGTGTTCTACTTCACTTTTAGTATTGGAAAAATTTCTATTGAATTGATTCCTCCCTTTGTAAAAAAAATTTTGAAATAAATCAAATATTTTACTAAATAGGAATTATAGAACATTATCCAAAACTAGAGGAGGATATATGAGCGTTGCAAAATTAGTTGGAGTGATTTTCTTGGCTATTTTCTTGATTTTATCAGGATTGTCAGCCATGTCAGAAGTGACTTTGGCTCCTGCTGCAGGAATGTTAGTCAATCTGCTCGGAGTTGGCGCAGGTGTCCTTATTTTAATTTCTATTGAGAAATTTAATAAATAAAGATCAGTTTTTCTGAATTGTAACCGTCCTTAAGGGCTGACAGCTTCTTGAGGATTAGAAAATTTAAAAATTAACCGAAGGTAATCATGAAAACTGTTCAAGTCATCTCCTTGATTTTGTTGGCAGTCTACTTGTTCTTCAGCTGCGTATTCCAGATTTTTGGATTTACTCCCCCATCAGTCATAAGTTTCTTCCTGGGACTTTTTGCAGTGGGATCTGGAATTTTAATGCTGATCTCTGTAAAAAAATTCTTCCATTAAAATTATCCTGAAAGATTGTAAAAGTGCTTATTGCCCCTTGAGCTTTTAAGCACTTTTTTTTTAGTTATTTCCAAAGCGAAAATTTCCGCGTCAGTTCAGATACTTTTTCCCAATCTCCAAACAAGACGATGCCGTAATAGATAAGGTCTTCTTCTTTTGTCTGTTTTGTGCGCTCGACCTGCTCTATGTAGGTCCCAATGGTCATCGTATTTGTGAAATCAACGAACTTGATCCCATTTTCTAAGGCTGCTTGTCTTAAGCCCCTGATCTTATTTGAATTTGCCTTCAAGATCATGAACGGCATTTCAGAAATGCAAGGATGGCTTCCGCCATCTGCATCGATATAGTTCGTGAGGCGGAGCGGATCTTTTCCAATGTCAGATCCAAAACCGATGCACATATGTGCCAAAGCGTTCATGATGACGCCCGGCTCAATTTTTTCATTCATAACAGCAACTAATTTGTTGGTGAATGTGAGAGTCATTTTTTTCTCCTTTTCTGAATTTTTAAATATAAAAGCCTATTGATTTTTTTGAGATTAGGCAAACCAAAAGATGTAATAAGGAAACAAAATTATTCGTGCGCTTGTGGGCGCACAAGGAAAAGGCAAAGAAGGGTTCCTTTTGCAGGGCCCGTCGTGCAAGGCCTTAAGTGGTGCAAAAGAAAGTAATCATGTTTATTGATGTTCATGAGGGACATTTTATCAATGCACGCCATTAAGAAGCAATTTAAAATTTTGTCTTCTATTTTTGAGTCTAATTATTATAAAAAATAATTTACTTTAATTTTAAACAATATTAATATAATATATTAATACCTTTATAAATCACGGGTTTTTGTGAATTCAGTTAATTGTATAAGTAACCTATATAAACACGATGAGAGCTTTGCGGATTATTTTCTTCAGCCGCAACGCTTTTGTGAGCGAGGGTGGGAATACTTTGTGTCTCCACTGGACCCTGGTTTTCGATCGTTCCTAGATGTGATTGCACGAATTGTTATTTTTGTTCCTCTTGTTTTTGCAACAATCTGCTCTTATGTCATCGGTGTTATCGGGATTTCGATGAAGGCATTTGCGAGCTGTTTTTTCGCATCGGATAGGGAGATTGAAGTGCTCACTCCGGAAATTATCAGTGATAGATGGGGAACGATTGTCGTGCAATGCGATGGAGAAGAACAGACCTTTCGAGATGTTGCGATCACTCCGGGTAAAGCTGAAGAATGGCGCTGGGACTGGAATCAAAACGAGGGGTCTATGCACCATAATCCAGGGATTCGAAAGATCGACCTTGATCACTTCATTTTAACCTCTCCAAGCGAAATACCTGATGTTGTCAACCTAAGTCAGAGAAGAGGACACGGCGGCCGAAATCAAGATAATCCGGGACCGGGAGCGTTGCAGGTCGATCCTGCCTTGGAAGAATACCTTATCGAACAGGGTGTAAAAGAGGTCCATATCCTTAAAACGGCTGCTGCGATCGAAAAGTATCGAGAATGCTCAGCAGATAGTCTATTGAAAGTTGCTGCCTTAATCCATACAACATGTTAAGAAAAGATCTTTTATCCTTCAGATAAAGAAGGTTGTAGATCGATCTTTAGCCGGATGTAGCCTGGATTTGCAAGCGAGGTCGTTTTGATTTCAGAGGGGATGAGCTTGAGATGGTAGCCATCAATGTCCTGGATTTCAAGGACGTCATCAACATCGAATTTACCAAATTCAACAAGCTCTTCTATGTTTAGGTGGTCATCCAGATGCGATTGGTCCATCCCGACACAGAGCTGTTTTCTGGCCTTCTGAGTAGCTGCTGCCTTATCATTTGCGACAAAAAACGCAGACTGGTGCACTTCACCAAATAAGTTCTCCGTATATGCCCCGAAGTTGATAAAATAGAGTTTATTCCCATCTTCATGATCCTTATCCGAGACAAGCCTAATTTCATAGCCATCGGCGTGCGTAAGCTCGATATAGGAATCAATGTGCGGGGTTTTTTCTGGGTACCCAAACCATTTTTCTTTTAATTTTGGATACGTCTCTTCCAAAGAAGTTCCTGCTACAAATACCACATCGTGCAGTTCAATATTTGAACGGGGAGCCCTTCCTCCTAAATAGACCGCAAACAGTTTCACTTCTTGTTCCATAAACCATCCTTTTTGTAGCATTAAAAATGGAATTTTCACAAAGATGATACCTAAATAAAGCAATTCCTTATATCCAAAAAACTGTAATTGGATTCAGAGTAAAACAATGTTCTTTAAAAATGGATTGTCCGCGGAAGAGGTTCGTGTTGAGTTTTCACGTGCCGATATGGAAAAGGGTCCTGTGCCCAAACGTTTATTTAGTAAAATTGCTTTTTTCCCTCGCATGGTGCTTAAGAGGTTCAAGAATACCTATCTTCTTATCCGTCATGGCGAGCTGAGGGAACCTGCCTCGAGAAATGTTTGCCCCATGCGCCTTCTCAATACATTTCCCACACTTTTTTTTACGATGAAGCTGTTTGCAACACCTTCGGTGATGAAAGCAGCTCTTAAGGACTATCGCAAGGACAAAGCAGAAGGTCTTTTTGACGACAGCGAGAACGCCCGGGTCTTTATGCCCCTCTTAAGGGACTTATACCCTGAGGAAAAGGTTTGCGAAAACGACTTCCTTATGACCTGTTCCAAGGAGTTCGTTCAATTTTATAGACAGCCGATACTGCAGTTTATCGGGCCCCAAAATATCAAAAAACATGGACTTGAGCTGGAGAAGATCGTGGAGGACACCATGATTTTTTGGGAGGAAAAAAGCGGCCAAGGCAAAGTCAATGCGACAGAGCTCTCGCAAATATTTACTACTACAGTGATCTCAAGGCTTCTTCTTGGACACCCAGGGCCTTTTGAAGTCTATCGAGAGATCGCCTATGCCATCGATTTCACAAATAAGTTCATGATGAAAAAAGCGTGGCGCCATCCCATTTCAAAAGAAGAAAAGCAAAAATACCAAGATTCCCTAGAAATTGTAAGGAAGGGCATTGCCGTGTCTTTGACGACAGAAGAGAAGCCTCTTCTAGGCTCCCTTGTCGACACTTTGCGCGAAGAAAAGAAAATGTCTGAGCTTCAGATCAAGACGACACTTCTTCTGATGTATCTGGGAGGTTCTGAAACAACAGCTTCTTTACTTAACTATCTTCTTTGGCAGCTGGGCCAGCATCCCGAATGCCAGGAGGAAATTTTTGATGAGATCAAAGAAAAGAACGGCACTTTGTTTGAAATTGCCACAACATCACTGTCCATCGATCGGTTATTTGCTGAGTCCATACGCCTGTTCACTCCTGCATACGTCATAGGCCGCCAGCCGGCAGCAGATCTAGTATGCACTGTAAAAAATAAAGAAGGCGATGTTCTTTTGCGTGAAAAGATCGCTAAAAAGGAAGTTCTTTTGAGCGCTCCTACATTTGCTGCTAGGGACCCATCTCAATTTGAAGACCCGAACGCGTTTAACCCTGCAAGGTTTGAAGGGTTTTCTAAAACTTTTTCTTGGCTTCCCTTCGGCGATGGCAAACATACCTGTCCAGGGCAATGGCTTGCAAAAGCTGAGGTCGTCGTCCTGATCGCCCTCCTTGTCAAAAAGTTCAGGGTGGCTTCTTTTCCGGCAAATGAAGTCAAACAGAGGGGATATATGACCCTTAAGCCTGGAGAGGATGTCTGGCTGCTCCTGGAAAAAAGAAACAAGAGTGAATAAAAACTGATAATGTTCTTTCATTAAAATCTACGATTTTTTACGATTTGTTAATCCTGCTTGAGGTTTTTTTCTTAAATTCCATGTTCTCTATCGTTTAACACCCATAAAAAAATGTTTCACAAGAAGATTTCTTTTTTAGCGCTTGTCCTATTGATTGTTTCAGCAATGGACAGCATCCGTAATTTCCCAGCTTCCGCCCTTTTTGGAAGCACGCTGATCTTTTTCTTTATTTTTTCCGCGATCGTTTTCCTCCTTCCAACAGCGCTTGTCTCTGCGGAACTTTCTGCGACTTTCCCCGAAAAGGGAGGCGTCTACCATTGGGTCTATACGGCTTTTGGAGAGAGGTGGGCCATGCTCGCTATTTGGCTGCAATGGGTCAACACGCTTGTCTGGTATCCTACGATCCTCTCCTTCATTGCCGGTACAGCAGCTTATTTGGTCGACCCGGCTCTTGCCCAGAACAAAGCGTATCTGATTTCCTGCATATTGATCATTTTTTGGGGACTTACTTTGATCAACCTCCGAGGGATCCATGTTTCTGCAAGGGTCAATAGCATCTGCGTGACGATCGGAACGATCTTTCCGATGCTCTTTTTGATAACTCTAGGAGGCGTCTGGGTGTTTAGCGGAAAGCCCCTTCAGATTGATATCAATACGCATACCCTGTTCCCTTCATTGACAAATACGACCAATTGGATTGCACTGATCGCGATCATGGCCTCCTTTTTGGGAATGGAGCTTTCCGGCGTCCATGTGAACGATATCAGGGAGCCGCAGAGGAACTTCCCCAAAGCTGTTTTGGTCGCAAGCCTTTTCATCCTCCTCACAATGATGTTTGGCTCATTGACCATTGCTTTAGTACTGCCTGAATCAAGCATCAACCTGATTGCAGGGGTTATGCAGGTGTTCAGCAATTTCTTTGAGTCCTTTGGGATGAAACCATTGATCCCAGTGCTGACAGTGCTCATCGTCATTGGATCTATCGGAGGCATGACAAATTGGCTGATCGCACCTGCCAAAGGGCTTCTTCATGCAGCGGAGTTTGGCTATATGCCCCAGTTTTTCTCACGAAAGAACAAAACAGGCGCCGCTTCAAAAATTTTAGTTGCTCAGGCAGTGATGGTCAGTATTTTCTGTCTTTTGTTCTTTCTTATTCCTAGCGTCAACGGATTTTATTGGTTTTTGACGGCATTGAGCACAGAACTGTACATGGTCATGTACATCCTCATGTTCCTCGCTGCCCTCAGGCTCCATTATAAGTATGTAAATAGACCGAAAGTGTTTAAGATCCCCGGGCGGCACGTAGGGATGTGGATCGCATGTCTTGTGGGGCTTTTTGGTTGCGGGGCGACAATTTCTGTGAGCTTCCTTCCACCTACACTTGTTGATATTGGATCGAGCACAAAGTATCTTATGATGATCATCGGCGGGAACATTGCCCTTGTGTCTCCTGTACTCCTCTTCTTTTTATATAAGAAAAAAAAACACAGTAAAAAAGCATAGGTGGCGCATGGCGAAGTTGATCTATTGTATTGTCTTTCTATTAGGGTTTGGCCTCTTACATGCCGATGAGCTTTCTTTAAGCGATGCCTCAAAACTTGCAAATCAGGCCATTATTAAGGCGAAAGATCTCAATATCAAGATTGCGGTTGCTGTTGTCGACAGCCACGGTAACCTAAAAGCTTTCTTGAGGATGGACGACTCTCCCCTTGTCTGTGCCAAGAGCGCAGAGATGAAGGCCTTTACATCGGCTGCTGCGCCTTATTCTACAAAACAGATTGCAGATCTATGCGCATCCGATCCCAACCATGCCTTTGCTGATATACCGGGTTTCTTACTCCTTCAGGGAGGCCTTCCGATCTTTTCCGCAACCGGAACCCATGTCGGAGGGATCGGGATTGGAGGAGGAAGCGGTGAGCAGGATGAGATGTGCGCAGAAGCTGCGTTGCAGGCACTTGTAAAGAAAGACTAATCCTTGCCAAAACTGCAAGCCCATGTTAATGGATTTATTGCCAGGGTGCCGGGGAGAAATCATCGATCTCGACAAGCGCAGACCCTGGGCATGGACATCGCTTTTCCCTTTTATGGTCCCATGTGGGCTCAAAAGCATATTTTTTCCAAAGGTCTGGATATTCCAAAATTCCATATAAGCGATTGATGTAAGCTTCAGGATCGCCTGGGATGTTGATCATTAGGGGGCCAAATTGGGCCCTCGAAATATTTTCAATTTGCAAGTAGGTAAAACGATCGGTATTCCAATGCCAATAAAAATCAAAAGACCTATGGACATAGAACTCTTCGGTCTCTTTTCTTTTTTCCAGCGTCATCACAAAAATATCAGCGGCAGGGTATGCGAAAGGAAGGAACTCTCCAGGATGGCTTTCATCGGCAATCCTTGCAGCATCTTTTTCAAAGATCTTGTATAGGTCTTTCCAATAGTAGTGAAGCACGAGCCCTTCTTTGTCAAAATCCTCTTTCATGTCCTGGAGCTTTTTTTCGTCGGTATCGAGGATATAAAGATCTAGGTCGTCGTCCCAAGGGATGAGGCCTCCATGCCTAATGACGCCAAGGAGCGTTCCTCCTCCTGCCCAGTAGTTGATATTGCGTGATGAAAAAACTCTGTCGATCTTTTCCATTAACGTGTAAACGGGAATGGACTCTTCGAGGGTTAGCTTCTGGATCTCGCTTGAGAACTTTGGGTTTGTCTTGATAAGACTTAAGGCCTTTTCCTTCGCGATGTGCAAAGTCTCATCTGTAAACTTGATGTAGCGATACCCATAGCGCAATGCAAGGTTCCGAAGCGTGCGCTCGTCCAGACTAGGAGAGATCGCGATGAAAGGGTTCCTCATAAATTCTGGGGCAACTGCAATGAAGGGATTCCTTGGATCGATCCATATAAGTGTTGCATCTGCTGCATCTGAGAACTCTTCAGGAGAAAACTGCGCCCCTTCAGGGATGTTGACTAGAAGGCGAGCTGTTTCTTTACCATCCTTATCCCTTGTCAAAAGAGGTCCTTCGGCTATGACCAGCGAAGGGAGCAGACAAAGAAATGGCAAAATTGCGTAGAGCTTCATAAACACCCATAAATTTGAAACGAGAGTTTCTGCGTTTTTATTTTTTTTGCCAAGATGAATCGAAATGGAAATTTTCATTGCGCTTCCAAAACGGATTTCGCATAATTTCGGCTCAATTATTGTGCATTAAGAATTTTTGAGGTGTATGGTGAGGCATTCTTTGTTTGCTTTTCCTCTTAGTCTATCAGTATTGGCAGGTCCTGCTCATGCATCAGACCTGGATTATATGCAACTTGCGATCCAAGAGGCCAAAAAAGGTCTTGAGGAAGGAGGGATCCCCATTGGATCGATCCTCGTCAAAGACGGCAAGGTCCTTGGAAT
>JASHWM010000142.1 GCA_030044075.1 Candidatus Rhabdochlamydia sp.
CCTGAGATAGAGCTCTTCGATCTGGGTCTCAGCAAGGCTGATCTGTTTGCAGATCTCGCTCAGCCTCGCATTATCTTCTGCTATGGCAGGATCTTCTAAAAGGTGGGTCAATTCCTTTGCCTTTTCCTCTAATTTCATAATTTTTTCTTCGATCTGCCCATATTCTTTTTTTTCAAGGTAGGAGAGCTTTGACTTTGAAGGAGATGGTTTTTCTGCAGCAGCTTTTTGCTTGGGCGCTTCAACAGCTTTTACCGATGCTTGCCATTGCTCATAGTCTGCAAAAAGCCTCGTCTCGGAAGGATCTCCAAGGGCAAGGAACAAATTGCAAATTCTATCGAGCATGCAGCGGTCGTGTGTGATCAGCACGACAGCCCCAGGAAAGTCCATGAGGCTTGTTTCAAGGGTCTCTAAAGTTGGAATGTCAAGGTCGTTCGTTGGCTCATCGAGCAAAAGAAGGTCGGCCGGCTGCAGCATGAGATGTGCAATTGCGATTCTGGCCCTCTCTCCGCCAGACAGCTTGCCAATCGGCAGGTCCAAAATATCGGGGGAAAATAAAAATCGTTTGCACCACCCATTGACATGGATCGACTGGCCCCGAAAGATGACAAAATCGCTATTCGGACAGAGGGCGTCCCTTAGGGAGATCGTATCCGGAAGTTTATTTCGGTGCTGGTCGAAGTAGACCGTCTGAAGGTTTTCAGCTCTTTTTATTGTTCCAAGGTCTAAAGGAAGCTCCCCCGCAAGAAGGCGCAGAAGGGTTGTCTTCCCGCAGCCATTTGGCCCCATGAGCCCGATCCTAGTTCCAGGCGAGAGGGTAAAGTCCAGTCCTTGAAATAAAGTCCTTTCATGGACCTTTTTACTGATGTTTTTAGCGACAAGGAGCTTTCTTGTGTCGCGATCGCTGCTGATAAAATCGATGCCGGCTTTTGTCTTTATATTTCTTTTTTTAAGGTCTGAGAGGTTTTGGAGGATCTCTTCGGCCTTCACTGTCCGCGCTTCTGACTTTGTGGTCCTTGCCTTTGGATTGGAGAGGAGCCATTCCTTTTCTCTGCGCGCCTTTGATGCAAGGGAGCGCTCCTGCTGGAGCTGGCCTGCTAAAAACTCCTCTTTTTTTGCAAGGAAGTTGGCATAAGTCCCGTCAATTGCAAAAAGTCCTCCAGGATAGGCTGTATCGATCTCGATGATGCGGTTTGTTGCATTTTGAAGGAAATACCTGTCGTGGCTTACAAGTAAATAGGTAGGGGCCTCGTACTTTAAAAACTTCTCAAGCCAGAGGATCCCCTCAAGGTCTAAGTGGTTCGTCGGTTCATCAAGGAGCAAAAGATCGGGCGATGAGATCATCTCTTTTGCGAGCATCAGCCTCTTTTTCCATCCTCCTGAAAGATGGGCTGCCGAACACTCAAGGTCGGTAAACATCAGTTTGCTCAGCCACGTCTTGGCAATCCTTTCTTTTTCATAGTCGGGTTCATCACCATCTGCAATGGCATCTAGAAGGATGTCGAGTGGTTTTTTATCAGGGAAGTCGCAGGTCTGGGGGAGATAGCCTATCTTGAGGCCGCGCCTTGGGGAGATGGTCCCGGAGTCCGCTTTCTCAAGCCCCGCCAGAATTTTTAATAGAGTGGACTTGCCTGATCCATTTTCTCCGATCAGCCCGATGCGGTCGTTTGCAAAGATGCTTATGGAAAGCCCTTGAAAAAGACGGCGCGTACTAAAAGATTTTGAAAGGGACTCTCCATTCAGTAAAAGCAAAAGACGAACCTTCTTCTAGGATAATAATCTGTAAAATCTTTTTTTAAGAAGGACAGTATACAGGATCTTGAATAATTTTCCTCTATGAAAAAGATCACACCTTCCTTAAGGAAACAGCCGTTTCTTTATCTTTGATTTGCCAAGAAAGCATGGCGGAGATGAAAAAGCTGATTGGAAAAATGATGAGGGCCCTAAGAAAGTCTTGCTTTGAATATATCTGGGAATCACCAAAGTGGGACCAGTCGAGGAGATATCCGGTCATAGGTTGTCCAATGAGGGCAAGGCCCATGATGATGATTGCAGCGACTCCCATCGATGTGCCCTTTAACTTCTGAGGAGCGGACTCGGCGATGATGGGATAGCTGAGGACTTGGGAAGAAGAAAAAAGGCCAAGGGCAAAGAAAAGCGCAGCAAGCGACAGGCTGGTCAAGTTGTCTACAAAGATAATGAAGAGGAACAAAGCAAAGGAAAGCGCAGCGCCATAAAGCATGAGCATCGGCCTTCTTTTGCCAAAGTCCCCTAAAAATCCATAAAGGGGGGAGCCGACGATCGTCCCAAGGCTGATCATGCTCGTAATCCATGAAGCTTCCACGAGCTCAAAGCCGCGGACCTGGGTGAGGTAGAGGTTGCCGATCATTGCGCTGATGATCATTAAGGGGAGGTTCATAAGGCCTGTGTAGAGGCCGCATTTCCAGGTTTGGCCTGATGATGCCGAAGAAAAAAGCTCCTTGCGGAACGAAGTAAATGAAAAGGAGCGGGCCTCTCTTTTATATTGGGGAGATTCGTATACAAATAGGAAGTTCAAGATCCATACGATAGCGCCAAGGAAAGCATCGATGTGAAGGGTCTTTTGCCAGCCAAAGCGCTGCGCAAGAACCGAGAAAGGTACTTGGGCGATCACTCCGCCAAGCAGGGCGATCGTAATCATCACGCTCATTACAAGAGAGCTTTTTTTAGGGAACCAGCTGCTCGCCAGGATCATGCAGCTTAAGAAGCAAAAAGCATTTCCTATCCCGGAAATAAAATGGAAGAGGCATGCCTGCCAAAAAGTTGTGGAAGAAGCAAAGCCGACGGTCCCAAGGATACAAAAACCCAACGCGTACAAGATGACCTTCCTCGCAGAGAACCTGTCTAGAATAATCCCTGCAGGTATTAAGAAGATCACGTCGGCAAGCAAATAGGTGGAGCAGATCATCGAAAAATCTTTTGCGTTAAGGTGCAAAGACTCCATAAGCATCGGAGAGATGCTGTTGAGCATATGCAGCTGGACAAGTTCGTAAGAGAAAAAAAATGCGGCAACAAGACAGATCCACCAAGCTTTCATCCGTTCCATAGGTTTCCCCTCTAAATGCTTGTTTCGGCACAATCCTGTCCCGATTCCAGCTGATTAAATGTTTTATTACTTTCTCTAAAATGGAGCATGCATGTAGAGATATAACTCTCATTTCCTCCAATTTGAATTTGCGCGCCTTCTTCGACGGACTGGCCATTTTGATCAATTCTAAGGTTCATCGTTGCTTTTCTTCCGCAATGGCAGATCGTTTTTATCTCGATAAGCTCTTCGGCCCAGATAAGAAGATATTGGCTGCCTTCAAATGCCTCTCCTTTGAAATCCGAGCGCAGGCCGTAACATAAAACGGGAATATTTAGTTCTGTTGTGATCCATGTGAGCTGTTTGACCTGCTCTTTTTTTAAGAAATGGGCCTCATCAATCAAAATGCATTTCAGGTGATCGATTTCTTCCGATTTATTTTTGACGAACCGAAAGAAATCAAAACTATCATTGTAGCCGACAGCGTCCTGCATCAGTCCGATCCTTGAATAAACAACAGGCCTGTTGAAACGGTGGTCGATGAATGGAGAGAAGAGCAGTGTTTGCATCCCTCTTTCCTGATAGTTGTAGCAAGACTGGAGCAAGGTCGTGCTTTTGCCTGCGTTCATTGCAGAATAATAAAAATAGAGTTTTGCCATGACTTCACCATTTTCCAGTTATAAAGGGCCCGTATTTTGTTTTCAGAATATATTTTTTAGGAGTTTTTTAAGAAAGGCCTTCTTTTTTTTGAGGGATTAAGGAAAGGCTTTGCTGAAAATAGACTGGGAGTTATTGTCTCCTGCTTTTTAGGAGGTGAACCATGGTTAGATTCTTTTCATATGTAACTATTGCTTGTGTATGTTTATTGGCCCAGCTCTCAGCGCAAACCTATCGCGGACTTTATCCTGAAATAGAGCCCTATCAGACAGGTTATCTTGCTGTGGAAGGAGGGCATACCCTTTATTGGGAACAGTGTGGCAATCCCGAAGGAAAGACCATATTGTTCCTGCATGGCGGACCAGGGATTGGAACGATGCCCTACCACCGCTCTTTTTTTGATCCAGAGCGCTATCGAATTATCCTTTTTGACCAAAGGGGATGCGGCAAGAGCCTCCCTTTTTCAGGTCTTGAGAATAATACGACATGGGACCTTGTCAATGATATCGAATGCTTGCGAGAGCATTTGAATATTGATGACTGGGTTGTTTTCGGAGGGTCATGGGGAAGCACCCTTGCCTTGACCTATGCGATCAAACATCCTGAAAAAGTGAATGGGTTGATCCTGCGGGGCATTTTCCTTTGCCGACCGCAAGAGATCAAGTGGTATTACCAGCATGGGGCCCATCACCTGTATCCCGATCTTTGGGAAAAATATCTTGAGCCTATCCCTCCTTCAGAAAGAGATGATCTGGTCGCCGCATTTTATCAGCGCCTCACTTCATCCGATCCCAAGGTGCGCAGCGAAGCTGCCAAGGCATGGTCTGGCTGGGAAGGGGGGACGTCCAAGCTGAGGTTTGATCCGGAGCTGTTTGCAAGCTTTACTGCTGATGACTCAGCCGACTCCATCGCACGCATCGAATGCCATTATTTTATCCATAATACGTTTTTCGATAGCGACAACTGGATTTTGGAGAATGTGAATTCCATCCGTCATATCCCTTGCATCATCGTTCAGGGAAGGTATGATATCCCATGTCCTATGGTAAGCGCTTGGGATCTCCACCGGGCTTGGCCTGAAGCAAAACTTGAAATTATCCCCGATGCTGGACATGCTGCTACAGAACCGGGCATTTTGGATGGATTGATCAGGGCTGCGGATCATTTCTCAACGAAGAACTAGCAATCAAGCAAGCGATTGTCAAAGGCCTCTTCGGAGGCCTTTGTTATTTTAGGGGGTGGGAGTGTTTTTTTTGTTTTTTAATCCAGAAAGAATGTTGTTGATCTCCTCTTTCATCATGTGTGAGTCAGGGCATTGATTGACCAAGATTGCAAAAGCAACCGTTCCCATATATCCAGCATAGCCGTTCACCAAAGACATGGACCCATTTTTTCCCCTGATGCCTGGCTCCTTTTGTGGGAGCGACTCAAAAAAAACAGGGAAAAAAGGAGATCCTTTCATAAGGAGCAGGATCGAAACAAGCTGTTTTGGCGTCACCAAATTTTTTCGAGAGAGCCCTGATCCGTCGACCATGTGAAGGCCCGGCAGGTCAATCTTGTGTGAATGCAGGAAGTCGCAAACAGCTTTGATACCTGCAAGGGTGGAGCCTTCATGATAGGCGACCTCGCCCATTTTCTTTAGCAAGTGCTCTGCGTACAGGTTGATGCTCCTTTGGTTGGTCCAATGGACGATCTCTTTAAGGGGAGGGGACATAGTCGTATGGAAGGCCGTCCTCTCTTTTTGGGGGAGATCTTCTTTTGCAATATGAATGCCCCTGTCTTGCAATTCTTTGGCAAGAAGGTCTGCGCAAAATGCAGCGGGATCAGGGATAGATCCCTTGATCACGAACTCTTTCACTGCAGCGGGGATCGTTCCGCGAACTGCATGGAATAAAGAAAATTCCGACCCATAGATACATGCGCGATCGCCTGATCCCTCAGGGCCAGTTTTGACTTCGTTTTGCAATACCAGAGAGTGCATGGGAGGTTCTGTCCGCAAGATCCTTGTATGGTCTCCGACGTTGCTCCCAGGCTCAAAGAAAAGGGAGTAGTGATTTTCATGAAATGAGAGTGCAGAGGCCCCGGCGCCATAATAATTTCCCAGATCTTCCCAGGACCAGCTGGGGACGGCCAAGGCTTTTTCCCATTTGGTTGCGTCGCCAATTACTTTTCCAGTGATCTTTTTTATCCCAAGCTTTTGTACCTCGCTGGCCCA
>JASHWM010000016.1 GCA_030044075.1 Candidatus Rhabdochlamydia sp.
AGGGGATTGTCAAGGAAATACCCATCTGAATCCTGTTCAACGAAGATCCCGCCCTCGCTCCCTTGTTCAATATAGCCTGGGATCGCCTGGAATTTTTTGCCGCTCAAATAAAAATAGCTGTCCACGGTTTCAAGTAAAAACTGTGAAACTGTTTTAGGTTGCTCCCCAAAAGTAACGGGTGAGAAAAAACCAATGGATTCCATCTTTATTAACCAAATAATAAAAAATTAAGAAGTATTATAGGGTGTTTTAGATAAAAATTCAATGGTTTTAAGGAGTTAATAACGGCTTTCATGTGTATAATAAAATTTTTAAAATATTAGAGCGATCCAGAATCCCTGATTAAGCCTGGAGATAGAGCATTTTGTTATCACTGAGGGGATCGACGCTAAAAAGATGGCCCTTGTCGACCAGGACCTGCAAAATGGGCCCTAGCCAGCCATCGATGGAGTCTTGCGTAACGACGAAAGGAAAACGGGTAAGTCCGACCGTTGCATGGCTTGCAAAAGGCTCCATATGGGTATTGATGCGGACCGACCTTTTTCCTTTGGTGGATGAGAGATCGGAAGAGTCATCGATCGATTCATTGATCCTCTCAATGATATCAAGCACCGTTTGTCTGACTGTTGTCCGTCTTTGCACCCATTCTATCTCTCCATCAAAGCGAGTGATGTGGGTTAGATAAACGCCTTCTTGGTCCAGGTCGTCTCCAAGACCGAGGGAATCTAAGTCATCGATCTGGATGTGTTCCCTGGGGTTTTGAGCGATGCCTTTGTCCTCGTAAAATTGGAGGAGACGCTGATCTGCTGCGATTTCGTCAAGCCGCTTTCGTTTTGCAGCTCGTATCCTTCCTTCATAACCTTCAAAAAAAATTCTTTTTCGTTTTTTTGCTTCGTCAAAGACCAAGTCGATCTGCTCTTCGGATGCAAGACAAGAAATGAGCCCACCTTTGTGGGTGCCAAAAATACCGTCATAGAGCGACAGCGTTTCTTCGATATCGATAAGTCCAATATGTTTTGGAGCATCTGGCGAAGACCCGTCCTCAAGAATTGGGATATTGCCAAGATGGACTTTGCTATAGCCGGATTTGAGGATGAAAATGGCAAGCTGCCTCATGGATTCATCTAATTGGCTGCTGGTTCGATAGAGCTCTTCTTGGGCAGTATCATCAGGATTAAAGGACAGGCGCTCTTGCGCAATGATCTGGCAGGTTTGTCCGCTAGCAGTAACGCTGAGGGATTTCGCATGGGGCATCGTCAGCAGGTCGAGGTTATTGGCAAGGCATATTTCTCTTCCTTTGATAATTTTGTCAAAGGGATCGCTGTTATCAAATTGCCTTGCAAACATGTTAGGTCTTGCATATTTGAAAACGAGGTCAGGGGTCTCCGGAAAAGAAAATACTAGATTTTTTCCGTGAGTATGAGTAGAAATCCACTCGATCTCAGAATCGGGGTGTTCAGGCTCAGGATCGGGGTCTTCAGGATGTAGGATCCTGACAAGAAGCCTTTGGATCTTTGCAGTTGTCTCATCGGATATCTCGATCCCTTCTTCCAATTCTTTTTTTACATCGATGAGATGAAAGCTGAAAAAAGAGCGGATCACTGCCTTGGCAATAAGAGCGATAACAGGAAGGATGACAGTAAAATAAGAGATGACTTTAAGGGCTGTGAACAAATAAGGGAGGGGATTGTCAAGGAAATACCCATCTGAATCCTGTTCAACGAAGATCCCGCCCTCGCTCCCTTGTTCAATATAGCCTGGGATCACCTGGAATTTTTTGCCGCTCAAATAAAAATAGCTGTCCACGGTTTCAAGTAAAAACTGTGAAACTGTTTTTGGTTGCTCCCCAAAAGTAACAGGTGAAAAAAAACCAATGGATTCCATTGCAATGCCATAATTTATAAATTACGGGCATTATTATATCAATTTTGTATTAAAAAATCAATTATTTTCGAATAATAATAAGTTAATCGGAAGCGAGAAGTTTTAAAATATTTTCTATGTCTTTTTGGGAGATTCCAGCGACCTGGGACAGGTCTTCTTTGGTAGCTTCCCTGATTTTTTTGACACTCCCAAAATGTTGTAATAAAATTTTCTTTTTCTTTGGCCCGATGCCTGGGAGGTTGTCTAGGGCGCTGACAAGAAGTCGTTTCTTCCTTCTTTTTCCATGGAACGTGATCACGCTCCTATGGGCCTCATCGCGCACCTTTTGGAGAAAATGAAGGATCGGGGAGCGTGTTCCAAGCTCGATTGGGATGTTATGATGGGGCAGGAACACCCGTTCATTTGTCATCCCTTTGTCGTGGCGGCCCTCTTCTTTTGTCAGGGCAATGAGGTCGATGGATGCGATATCAAGTTCTTTCAGGACGTCGACCGCGATATGTAACTGGCCTTTTCCGCCATCGATCATGATAAGGTCGGGAAGCGTCTCCTGGTCTTTTGCTTTGAGAAGATGGCGCGAAAGGGCCTGGTGGAGTGCGCCATAGTCATCCCCTTTGTGGATGTTTTTGATGATGAAAAGACGCTTGGCCTTGCGGTCTATTTTTCCATCTGTAAAGACGACCATCGAAGCGACGAGGTCGCTCCCGGAAATATGCGACACGTCAAAGCACTCGATCCTTTTGGGGAACCGTCCAAGAGAGAATGTTTCCTGCATGTCAAGAAGGATTTTCTCATGTTTTTCCGCATCGGATTTTTCCCTGTCATAGATTGCCTTTGCATTCTCTTCAGCAATCGTGACGATTTGTTTTTTCTCTCCTTTGATCGGGTAGGTGAGAGAAATTTTTTTCTTAAACAGATCGAAGAGGACTTCTTCGAGAAGGCCGGACCCTTGTAATGGGCAGGGAAGAAGGACCTCTTCGGGAGGAGGGCCCATTTTTTCGTAGTGCTGCAAAATAAAGGAGGTGAGAAGTTCCTCGTCGCTTTCCAAGATATTTGAAAAAGAGTAAGGCTCGCATCCGACAAGTTTTCCTTCCCTCATGATGACCTGCGCCAAAATGACCTCGTCGCCGCTGCGATATAGCCCGATGGCGTCTGTTGCTTTTCCACCGATCTTATAAGTGACCTGCTTATGGTCTGTGACATGGGAGATCTGTTTGAGCGTATACAGGATTGCCGCGGCCTTTTCGTATTCGAGGTTTTCCGATGCTCTCTCCATTTCTTTATACAGCTCGCTTTGCAGTTCCTTATCTTTTCCTTTGAGGAACTGGACTGCTCCCTGTACAAAAGTGTCATATTCCTCTTTGGTGCATTTTTGCACGCAAGGTGCGATGCACCTTTTGATGGAGTACAAGATGCAAGGCCTTGTCCGCCTTTTAAGCTCATCATCAGAACATTGCCTTAAGGGAAAAAGCTTTTGCAGAAGCTCTAATACCTGCCTTGCTGCAAGAGCGCTCGTATAAGGTCCAAAATATAGGCCGTCTTTTTTCGGTTTTCCTTTATACCGGATGATCTTCAGCATCGGCCACTGATGCTTGTTATTGATCATGATGCTGATAAATGTCTTGTCATCTTTTAATAGGATATTGAATTTGGGCTTGTGCTTCTTGATCATCGTATGTTCAAGAAGAAGGGCCTCTTTTTCTGAAGGCACTACGATCGTATCGATCGATGAGACCTGCTGGACAAGCAAAGGGACCATCGCCCTTGTATCTCTTCCAGGGATGAAATACTGCTTGACCCTTGCCCTCAGGTCCTTTGCCTTTCCTACGTAGATGACACTATCTTTTGCATCCTTCATGAGGTATACGCCAGGAACAGAAGGGAAAAGGTCGATTTTTTTAGGGTCGAACATGCTTTGTGTCAAAGGGAGTTTTTCCATTCGATAATTTTACGATGGGCATCGATCGGTGTCAGATAGTTCGTATCGATGCTTTGCAGGTCGGACAGCACACGCTCTTTTTTCATTTCGTCAGCGTCATGGGTATTAAAAAGGTAGAGCTGTTTGGACTTGGCGCTTTTTTGCGGGCGGACGTGCTGGTCCCCATGTTTTTCCATTTTTGCGAGCATCTCTTGTGCCGACTTGATCACAGCATAGGGGAGGCCGGCAAGCCTTGCAACGTGGATGCCATAGCTTTTGTCGGTGCCGCCTTTCAAGATTTTATGGAGGAAGACGATCCCCTGGTCGACCTCCTCTACAGCCACATTATAGTTCGCAGCGCCAGGGAATTTTTCTTCAAGGGACGTCAGTTCCCAATAGTGGGTAGCAAATAGCGTCTTCGCTTTTTTCTCTTGTGTTGTCAGAAGGAACTCGGCAACAGCCCACGCGATGGAAATCCCATCATAGGTGCTTGTTCCCCTGCCGATCTCATCAAGGATGACGAGCGATCGATGGGTCGCATTATGTAAGATCGCAGCGGTTTCTGTCATCTCCACCATGAACGTGGACTTTCCGCGGCTTAGGTCGTCGCTTGCACCGATCCTGCTGAATACTTTATCGATGATGCCGATGTGCGCTTTTTTTGCAGGGACCATGGAACCTACCTGCGCCATAATCGCAATGAGCGCCACCTGCCGTAAAAATGTTGATTTTCCCGCCATGTTCGGCCCTGTGATGATGTGGACCCTCTCTTTTGGGGAAAAGACGACATCATTGGGAATGAAACTTCCTTCAGGGACCGCGGCTTCGATGAGGGGATGCCTGCCCCCTTCGATGACAAAAGTGTCGCTGTCATCAACAACAGGCCTTGTATACCCAAAACGCACGCCTACCTTGGCAAGAGATAGGAGGCAGTCAAGAGAGCTGATCGCTTCGGCAATTTCTTTTAGCTTGCCCTGGTGGGCCGTGATCTGCTTTCGCAAGGTGTCAAAGAGGTCTTTTTCAAGTGTTAAGATCTTCTCTTCTACGGTGAGGACCTTGTACTCATATTCTTTTAGCTGGGGGGAGATGAAACGCTCGGCGTTCACAAGGGTTTGCTTTCTTTCAAAAGTCTTTGGCATCTTCTCGGCCTGGCCGCGGCTGACCTCGATGTAATAGCCAAAAGCGTTTGTGTAGCCGACCTTTAATGTTTTGATCGACGTCTCTTCACGAAGCTTTGCCTGGTAGGAAAGGACCCAGTCTTCCGAATGGTCTTTGATGGCATAAAGAGAGTCCAGTTCCTGGTGATAGCCCCTTGCAAAGACCGCGCCTTCCCCGATCCTGATTGCCGGGGATTCGACAAGGGCGGACTCAAGCTCTTTTGTCAAAGAAGAAATATCGTGGAGCTTCTCTCTTTCCGAGGAGATCATCGCAGAGGAAAAAGAACCGAGGAGCTCTTTGATCAGGGGGACTTGCTGGAGGGAGAAACGGAGCGCTGAGAGGTCCCTTGGTGTGGCAAACCCCGCAGTGATCCTCATAGCGAGGCGCTCGATATCGCGGACCTTGTCAAGGAGGCCCGAAAGCGCTTCCTTTTTCTCTTTTTGCAAAGCAAATTCTTGCACAGCATCCTGTCTTTTCTGAATGGAGAGAGGACAAAGAAGCGGGTGGGTGATCCAGTGCCTCAGAAGCCTTCCGCCCATCGGTGTGCAGGTCTTATCAAGGAGATGGAGCAAACAGGCCATATGGGAGCGGTCATATAAAGAAGCGGTCAGCTCCAGATGGCGCTGGGTGGCAAGGTCGATCGCCATGTATTCCCTTGTCTTCTCCGTTTGGATTTTTTGGATGTGTCCGACAGGCAGGAGGAGGTCATCTTTTAAATAGTTCAGGAGGGCGCCAGCCGAATTGATCGTCGCTGTCATCCCTTGGAGCCCGAAGCCGTCAAGGTTGTGGACTTGGAAATGGTCAAGGAGTGTTGTCAGGGCGTGGCGATGGTCAAAGCGCCATTCCTCTTT
>JASHWM010000143.1 GCA_030044075.1 Candidatus Rhabdochlamydia sp.
GTAATGTGATGGGGATAAGAGAGGTCCTCATGGGATGTTTCATCATAATAGAGCTCGATATCGGGAAAACTTGTATGGACGTTGACGGTGATCGTCGTGCTCGTATCATTCTGCCATGTTAAATAGACGTGGCGGACACCTTCTATCTTTTCAATGGCATCATGGCTTTCAATAGGAGGAAATGGCCTAAGCACGGAGGAGAGGCAAACAATGCAAATGAGCAAAAGAGTAATTTTCAGGGCCAGTTTCATAAAAAGACGATCTCTTGGGATTGTTCCATCAGATGGTGCGGAGGGACCTCGATAAATGGAAATGAGGAAGAGACTTTAAGAGCAAATGGCCCTTTGTTTGAACGGACCTGATAAGTTCCCTCAGGAGGAAGTTGGAGCTTTTTCAGGGGCCCTTGGTCTTTGAAGTTTGCATAAATGCTATAAGGCCTTCCAAGAAGCTTTTTGACTTCCTCAAGGTTGCCCTGTTTAATTTCTTCGCGGACCCTTCCGGAGGAAACAGGCGAGCTCCCAATGAAGAGGGGAGGGATATAATGCGCCTCAAAGCTCATCAGATGGCCGCAGGCCTTTAGGTTCTCTTCGTTGCCTTCTTTTCCTTTGCCAAAAGCTGCTCCTTTGCCAAGGACCCATTTCGAAAAGGGGATATGCTTTTTCACATCTTCCAAAAATTCCTGATAGGTCTTTTGTGAAAGAGAAGTTGTGAACTCCAGAACGACCACGACATCAACTGCCGCGTTTTCTAAAAATTGCAGCTTGCGCTCCAAAGAGCAGATCAACTTAGGGACGGAAGATGGCCGCACAATCTCTAGCGGATGATTGGCAAAAGTCAAAAGTGCGATAGGTCCATTCGAAACCTTGCGGATCTCTTGTAAAAGGTGCTGATGCCCAAGGTGCATTCCGTCAAAATTTCCCATAGTGCATACAGCGTTATTCAATCTTGGAACGCTAGCAAGGGAGGTGACGATCTTCATTAGCTCACCAAATATTGGGACACGTTTTCAGGAGTTAACATCTCGAGTTTTGTGCATTTGTCAATATGGAAAAGTCCGCTGCGGATGCGCCTGAGCTCTGTCAGGTGCGCGCCGCATCCAAGCATCTGGCCCAGGTCATGGGCAATGCTTCGAATATAAGTTCCCTTGGAGCAGCTCACACGAAGGGAAAGAAAGGGATATTCATAATGGACAAGGGTCGTTTTAAGTGAGACCAAAACAGGCTCTCTTGCGATCTCGATCCCTTGCCTTGCAAGGTTGTAGAGTTTTTTTCCGCCCACTTTTTTTGCTGAGAACATCGGAGGAGTTTGCAACACCTCTCCTTGAAAAGATGCAAGGGATGTTTCTACTTGCTCAAGTGTAGGGACAATGTCTGAAGAGGAGACCTGCGCCCCATCAATATCATAGGAATCTGTTGCCTTTCCAAGACAAACAGTCGCTTCATATTCCTTGTCCTCAGAGAGGAAACGGTCAGACATTTTGGTAAAGTCCCTTCCAATCAATAAGACCATCACTCCAGTTGCAAAGGGATCTAGGGTGCCAGTATGTCCGATTTTGCGGACTCCTGTTAGCCGTCGCAAAATTGCTACCAGATGAAAAGAGGTTTTTCCTCTTGGCTTATCGATGAGAAGGATCCCGCTTGTCATACATTGTGCGAGGGCTCATCGCCGGAACTGATTTTTCTTGAGCGCTGCTCTTCGTGGATCTTATTCAAAAGCTCATCGATGCGCGCTTGGCTGTCAACAGAGCTGTCCAGTTTGAATGTAAGGGCAGGGAAGTAGCGCAGTACAACTTTTTTTGAGGCCTGCACAGCAATAAACCCTGCTGCTGACTGCAGGGCTTCGATAGTCTGCTGTTTTTGTTCGGGTGTTCCAATCACGCTAGTAAAGACTTTTGCGTGATGCAAGTCTTTCGAAATATCGACACGTGTGATGGTCACAAGGGTGCTGACAAGAGGGTTTTTCACATTTCTTGTCACAACTTCTGAAATGACTTCTTTTAAAAGGGAATTTAACCTTTCTATCCGTTTATTAACCATGTGTTTTATAATTCTTGTTCAAGGTATGTAATTTCATAGGCCTGCAGGATGTCCCCTTCTTTGACATCATTATTATTTTGAAGGAGGATTCCGCATTCATAGCCTTTGGAAACTTCGCGCACGTCTTCTTTGACGCGTTTTAATGAGGCGATGGCACCTTTCCAAACAACTTCGTTGTCGCGGACCACGCGGATCATATTGCTCCGTTTGATTGTTCCTTCAGAGACCTGGCAGCCGGCGATCACTCCAAGCTGCGATGCTTTGAATGTCGTCTTGACAAGCGCAGAGCCTGTATCGTTTTCCTGAGGGATCTTATCAAGCAGGCTTTTCATCAATACTTTGACGTCGTCTATCGCATGATAGATGATGTCATGCAGCTTTACGATCACTTTGGTCTGTTTAATGAGATCTTCTGCATGGCTTTCTACCTGTGTATGGAAACCGATGATCGTCGCTTTGGACGCTGCTGCAAGCTGAATGTCGGATTCGGAGATCTCTCCAACTCCAGTAGAGATCACATTGATCTCGACCTTGTTTGAAAAAACCTTCATCAAAGATGTCCTCAAAGCTTCCAAAGAGCCTTGCACGTCTGCACGCAAAACGAGGTTGAGGATTTTTTTTGCCTGGGTCTCCGCTTTCTGCTGCAAAAGGTCTATGCCCCCTTTTTTGGCCTGCAGGGCAATCACTTTTTTCCTGCCTTCGATACGGGCGTAGGAGAGCTCTCTTGCCTCTTTCTCATTTTTTACGACGATAAAATCGCTTCCAGCCTCGGGAAGGCCCGAAAGTCCTGTGATCTTGACAGGGGTCGAGGGGCCGGCATCCTGCATCTCTTTTCCATTTTGGTCATGCATCGTTTTGACCCGTCCCCAAAGCTGGTCGAATACAACGGCATCGCCCAGGTGCAGCGTACCGTTCATTACAAGGACTGTCGCCACAGAGCCAAGGCCTTTGTGGAGCTGGGACTCAATGACTGTTCCTCTGGCCCTAGTATTTGAGTTCGCTTTTAATTCCAAGATCTCAGCCTGTAGAGCTAGCATTTCGAGGAGTTCTTTGATCCCAACGCCCGTGAGCGCTGAGCATTTGACTGTGATGGTCGTACCGCCCCAAGACTCGGGAAGGAGGTTGTGATCGGCAAGCTGTCTGTAAATGTTCTCTGCATCAAATCCCGGCTTATCACATTTGTTGAGGGCAACAACGATCGGAACTTTTGCTGCTGTAGCTTGCTGGATTGCTTCGACGGTCTGCGTTTTGATCCCTTCATCGCCAGCGATGACAAGGACAACGATATCTGTAACATCAGCACCCCTTGATCTCATAGCAGAAAATGCTTCGTGGCCAGGGGTGTCTAAAACTGTAATATCGCCTACGGCAGTGTGGCAGCGGAACGCACCAATGTGCTGGGTGATTGCGCCAGCTTCGCTTGCTGCGACGTTGCTTTTTCGGATTGTATCGATCAAGCTTGTCTTACCATGGTCGACGTGTCCCATGAACGTGATAATGGGAGGGCGCAAGGAGAGCTGGTCGGCAGGAGTTTTTTCAACTTCCTGCTTGATTGTTTCATCAGTGATGCGGATCCTTTTTTCTTCTGTTGTGTCGATCTCGATCTCGCATCCAAACTCATGGCCCAATAGCTGCACGGTCGTTTCATCGTCAAGGTAGTCATTTAATGTGATGATCACACCTTGCATAAACAGTTTTGAGATCAGCTCAGATGCTTTGAGCTTCATCTCAACTGCCAGGTCTTTTACTGTTATAGGAAGCTTGATCTTTAAATTTTTAGGCCGAACCGCGATCTCTTCGGCAACAGCTTTTGTCTTTGCAGCCTTTCGCTTTCTCCATACTTCTGATTCAGTATCCCTAAGTCCTTGTCTGTCGCGTGAATCAAATACCCAAGACTCTTGTTTTTTGCTGGGTTTGAAATCTTTAAATTCTTTGACGCCCGCACCCTTTTTTGCTTCAAAATCAGATTCTTCTTTGAAACCGCGGGTGAACGTTTTCTCGGGTTTTTTTTCTGGTTTCTCGCCTTCTTTTGTAGAGGGAAGAGGGATTGTATTTCTAAAACCGCTCTCTTGCCTTGGTTGATAGGGAGGTCTTGGGGACGGCCTTCCTTGCGGGAAACCAGGGCGGTTATATTCTCTCCTTGGCGGCGCACCTTCTGCGCCCGCTGCAGGCCTCTGATAGGGCGGCCGTTGTTCTCTTGGCTGATAACCCTCTCGTTGATAGCCCTCTCGTTGATAGCCCTCTCTTGGAGCAGGCCTTTGTGTTGGGGCAGAAGGTCCTCTGGGGTATTGTTGTCTAGGAGGATAAGGCCTTTCTTCCGATGGCCTTTGCGGATAACCTGGAGCATACCGCTTAGGCGGCGGTTCTGCTGCTTTCGGAGGAGCTGCGGGAGCAGCCTCCGGTGCCTGGACAGCCTCGGCTTCCACCTGTTTGGGAGGTTGTGTGACTTCAGGAGCTTCAACAGGAGGTTGGACCGCTGCAGGTGTTTCTACAGTTTCTGGCTGCGGAGCTGCTTTCTCAGCAACCGGTGCTTCTTCCTCAGCTTTTTTTTGCTCTTTTTTTGACGCTGGCTTCTGCAGTTTTTTTAGGTTCAGAGCTTCTGCAAGCTGCGCATTTTTAATATTGAGCTTTAAGTTTTTAGCCAAGAGTTATCCTCGTGTTTTTTTAAT
>JASHWM010000144.1 GCA_030044075.1 Candidatus Rhabdochlamydia sp.
CCAGATAGGAGGGATCGATCCAGATCGATTCAGGCGGGTAGAATGCCCCTATAAGATTTTTCCCATGGGGAGTGTTCACTCCCGTTTTTCCGCCGATAGATGCGTCGACCATTCCCATGAGCGTTGTCGGCATGAGGATGAGTGGCACCCCTCTGCAATAGGTCGCTGCTACAAAACCTCCGAGGTCGGTGGTAACGCCGCCTCCTAGGGCGATGATGGCGCAGTCCCTTCCAAAATTTCTTTGTAAAAGGGCATCCTCAAGAGATTGCTTTACTTCTCTTGTCTTACTCTCTTCTCCTGGCGGAAAAGAAAACATCGTCACATCAAGGCCGCCCTTTTTCCATGTGCTGCAGAGTTTTTCTCCGATATTGTCTGCTACGTTACTGTCTGCGATCAGAGCAATTCTCCCAGCCAGTTTTTTAAGATGGGAAGAAAGACGAGGGTCCAGCAAGAGGCCTTCTTTAATGAAAACATGGCTCTGTTCTCCTTCGCCCCAGCGGCCGGTAATAAATGGGTTCATAGGCAATCACTTTTTGATCAAAGACTAGCAAGGGGGCCTCTTTTTTTGAAGCGGGAGATTTTTTTCTTTCGAAAAGCGTTTTATTTATTTTGCGTTAATTTAGTGAAAAATTTGTTTTTTATTTAAGTTTAATCTCAGTTTTTGATAGAATTTCTCGGCTAAAAGGAGAAAATCTAAATTTATGTCAACAACTGCACTTCCTTCCAATGTACTAGGTTCAGAACCTGCTACAACTTTTTCAAGAATGGCTTTTGATGCAACCGGAACGACCGCGAAGCGCCAGAAAGTCGCTGATAATGAACCATTATTTCATTTTTCCGAATTTAAGACATATAAAGCTCAACTTAGGGCGAGCGTCTATATCGAAGGACAAGACATTTTTGGGACGACTTCACCGGCAAATCCTTTTATCTATCGTTTGGGTGCTTCTCCCTATTGGCAACTAAGCGCTCATTCTCGCGAATATATTCAAAACTATATTATCAATTTGCTGGAAAAGAAATTTAGCGGTCCGGACGAAAAAAATAGGCCCCAAGATAATTTTATGCAAAAAGTCCTTTCGATTGCGATAGCGGATTTGGGATTAGAGGGCGACGAGGCAGAGAGGTTTCAAGCAGAAGTTGCAGAGTTAGTGGCAGAGGGTCTTAAAAATAATGAAAAATCCAGAAAAGAAGCGATTTCTCTTTTGATTCCGATCAATCAAGAGATCATAGCCCACCAAAAAAAGGGGCGGGAATTGTACGTAAAGACGCTGATGCCTTTCTTGAGAGCACAAGAATCACAGCCTGTTTTACAGGCGGCTTTTCGGCTTCTTAACTTCAGAGATCCTTTTGGCCAAAACCTTAGTATGATCTCAAGCGAATCCTGCAGTAACTTTATTGCTTCCCTGAAAGTCGAGCTTGCAAAAGCATCCTTGCCGGAAGAGGAACAAGATAAGGTCCTTTCGGAAGAAGAACAAAAAAAGTTCCTTTCTGTTGAGGAGCAGGGAAGGATCCTTTCGGAAGCGGAAGCTATACTGGTTGGCTTAAGAGAAGGGTACCAGAAGGTCGAAGAAATAAAGAGATGGTCGAACAACCAGATAAACAGAGCTGCTCTACTTTCTTCCGCTATTAAAACGAAGTTTTTTGAAAAGTCCAAGCTGGAAGAGAGTCAAAGCGAAGCTGCTTGGACCGATATTCGAGCCCGTGCAGAGCAGCAATTACTCGATTCCGAACGTGATAAATTTAGCTTTGTGTGCAATATAATTAGTGCTGTTGCAAAAGAAAGGGTCGCAAGAGAAAAAAAGAATGATGGCGAGGAGTTTGCAAGCGAGTTGTCTTCCCTGTTTGAGAGTGAGAAATTAGAGGTTTGCAATAAGGTGCTCGAAAATCAAAAAAGACTTGGAGAGCTGCAAGAGGAAAAAGCCCTCATACTTGCTGAAAGAAAAAAAATAAGAGAGCTTTGGGCCCAGATGAATATTGAAGATGCTCCAAGGCTAAAAGAAGATGAATCAAGGCTCTTAACAAGAAATAATGAGGTCCTTCAAGAGATTGAAACCCTTGAAACATCTTTGAAAAATCGTCCTACCCAAATGGCGATATTCTTGACAGCATTGAAAAAAGGCCTGACGGCGCAATTTCAGGGCACCCACTTCGTTGCTATCGATAACATCTATACAAAAATTATTCTTGAGGCGTCTATAAAAATACAAAAATTTGATGAGCAATTGGCGATGCCCTTGAGGAAGAGCGTCGGTTCCCTTCTCTATGCCATCGAAGAAACAGACAAGCATTTTACCTCTGTGGTCCAGAATTATTTCTCGGCGATCAGAGATATTGATACCGTGATCATCAAAGGGGCCAGGTCCGTAAAGAGTGGAGAATATCGAGCCGATGACCTTCAAAATGATGTTATGGTGCTTGAAACAGCAAAAGAGACTCTGGATGAAGTCAGGGCATCGGTCAACGAGAACTATGCGATTGCTGTCGACAGGACAAGGGTCATGGACATCTTTTATCAAAGTAAGAAGAAGTACGAAGAAAAAGGAATGGCGGACTTTCCCTCTTTTTTAGATAGTTCTCATACATTGCGGCTTTCAAAGGAAGAAGGCGGGGACGAAAGCCTCCCTTTTCTAGAAAGCCTGTTTCAGATGCAGATGTCGATCATGGAGGAGCACGTCCACTATTTCAAGAGATTTTGCAGGGCCGTTGATGATCTATCAAGACAGTTAACTGACATCATCTTGAAATACAACAATTTTCTTGATGAAAGGAATTTAGATGATCATTCTGATGGTTTTTCCTGAGCCATTGACAAGATAGCGATTGGTTCCTATTGTGTTTTTTAGCACCCAAGGTGTGAGGAACATGCAAAAAATAGAAACAAATCTCCCGGCAGCCCAAATTCTCCAGGACCCTCTTTTAAATAAAGGAACAGGGTTTACCTTTGAGGAAAGGGACCTGCTCGGACTTCATGGCCTTTTGCCTTACCGCGTCTCAACGATTGAAGAGCAGGTCCTCAGAAGATATGCGGACTTTTGCACAAGGCGCACCGAGGTCGGCAAACACACCTTTTTAAGCGCCCTCCAAAACCGTAACGAGGTCCTTTTCTACAAGATGGTAGAGGACCACATCGACGAAATGCTCCCTTTGATCTATACCCCGACGGTTGGGGACATTTCTTTGCAGCACAGCACTCTTTTCACCACTTCTCGAGGGCTGTACATTTCCTATCCCTTGCGGGACAAGATGAAGGCGATGGTCGATGCGGTCTCAAAAAAAGAGGTCGATGTCATTGTCGTTACAGATGGCGAGAGGATTTTAGGCCTTGGAGACCTGGGCGCTGACGGGATGCCGATCCCTGTTGGAAAGCTGTCCCTCTACGCTCTTTTTGGAGGGATCTATCCCGGACGCACCCTTCCTGTTCTTCTCGATGTTGGCACAAACAATAAAACCCAGCTTGACGATCCCATGTATATTGGATGGCGCCATCCAAGGATCACAGGAAAAGACTACGATGATTTTGTGGACGGCTTTGTCCAAGAGATCAAAAGAAAGTTCCCCAAGGCGGTCCTGCAGTGGGAGGATTTTGGAAAGCAGAATGCCTACGTACTTCTGGAGCGCTATCAAAACCAAATATGCAGTTTCAATGATGATATTCAGGGGACTGCGGCTGTCGTCCTTGCAGCAATATTGACGGCGATCCAAAAAAACAAGTCTTCCCTTAAAGAGCAGCGCATCGTTGTTTTCGGAGGAGGCTCTGCCGGGATGGGGATTGCAAAGAAGCTGTGCTTTGCAATGGAAAACGATGGAGTTTCAAAAGAAGAGGCAAAAGCGAAGTTTTATATCATAGATAGACATGGCCTGATCCATACAAAGACACCTGACCAAGATCCTCAGCAACGGAAATTTGCAAGGCCTTTCGAGGAGACAAGGAACTGGAAAATCCATACTGATTCCCATATAACATTAGAAGAAGTTGTCCGTAATGTGCATCCAACAATTTTGATCGGGGTCTCTGCGCAAACAGGAGTGTTCACGCCATCTGTTTTAGCTGAAATGGCAGCACATACGAAGCATCCGATCATCCTTCCCCTTTCCAATCCGACGAGTAAAGCGGAAGCAACACCTGAAACGATCCTGGAAGCGACCAAAGGCAAGGCGATCATTGCAACGGGAAGCCCCTTTGACCCTGTTACTTTTCAGGGAAAGCAATATCCTATTTCCCAATGCAATAACGTCTACATCTTTCCAGGCCTTGGTTTGGGAGCCATCGTCTCGGGCGCTTGCCGCATTACAGAGAAAATGCTTTTGGAAGCTTCTAGAGAACTCTCCCGCCATTCTCCTTCGCTGGGTAAAGAGGAGGGCCTTCTTTTCCCGTCATTTCGGAATCTGAGAGAGGTTTCAAAGAAGATCGCTTTCAAGGTTGCGAAAGCAGCCCAAGAAGGAGGAGATGCTCGCGAAATGAATGACAGCGACCTTCTTGGGGCGATCGAGAAAAAAATATGGACACCTGCTTATCCTAAGATTTGCAGGCCGTCAGTTCATTAAAAAGCGGACAAGACCGTCCCAATCCCTATTGGAAATATAGCGTTTGACTTGTTCAGGGTCTACATTTACATAACTGGAAAATCCTGGCACATATCTAAGAAGGTTGTCCCTATTATATTCTTCGTCGATCCTCTTGGAAAGACCGCCAATGAACCCGTTCCATTTAAAATAGTTCTTCTTGATCTCCTGCATGCAGCTTTTTAGTTTAGGATCGGAGAAGGCCACTCCAAGGAAACGTAAGGGATGGACGTGGTTGATCTTGTCGCCGCGCTGGTTCATCTCGGTTTCTTTGAGTGCGAGCTGGAAAACGTTGTTATCAGCGAGTGTTTCCACAATTGATGCGATGATCTTTTTTTCAGAGTCTTTGAGGGGGAGCTTTAGAAAGAGGTCGGTCGGATTTCCTTCTACTGGGATGGGAAGCGAAGACTTTGCTTTATTGCCCTTGCTTTTGGTGTATGATGATAAGGAATTTAAAGCGGATACATTTTTCATTTGCTCCATTGTCATAAGGACTTCCTCCTTTTCGATGGGTTGCTGAGGAGAACAGGTAATATTGAATATGAAATTTTGTTCATTGATTACGTCCTGTGCATGTTTTTTTATATCCGCCGGTGTGATCTCAGACAAAACCTGCTGAGATTCCTGGAAAAAATCGATGTAAGAAATTCCTAGCCCATTTTCGTAAAATGAGGTCATGGTCTCTCTTGATTTA
>JASHWM010000145.1 GCA_030044075.1 Candidatus Rhabdochlamydia sp.
ATCCAGTTGGCAGCGCAGCTTGCAACTGGTCTGCAAATACTGTCGGGTGCAAGACGTCCCTTGCCGGATAAAGAACGGTTGCAAAAAGTCCAAAGAAAATAATGAACGGGCTCAGCGTTGCATAGAAAAGAGCTGGTTTGCTGAGGATGTTGCTTAGCTTTGCATAGATCACCATGAAGATAATCGCCAGAGGGAGAACGCCCCATACCTTTAAGAAGGGGATCGCTTCAGCGCCCGAACCTGGGGCAGTCACGACGAGCGTATCTTTGGTGTCGCGCAAGATTGTGTAGTTGAAGTTAATGAAAAAGAATAAAAGAAACATTGGAATGAGCTTTTTTAGCTCAAAATTATGAACGGGCCAAAAGAAGGACCGCCATTTTCCAAATTCAGCTTTCGTGGTTTGAGACATGTAATATCCTTGGAAAAAATTCAGTTTCCTCTAAATAGAAGAGGGGTTTAAAAAGTAAGATTTTTACTTGTTTTTTGCTTTAAAATCAACAAAAAAAAAGAACTTTAATACTTTAAACTGTAACCGGATTTTTGCGGTTACAGTTTAAATTTAATAAAACCATGTAAAAAATAGATTTCTCAAAAAAATTTCTTACATCTGGAGGTTGTTATCATTCACAAGAGAATTGAGAGTTTGCTGGATGGTAAGAGCTTCCATATAAGCGTTCCAGAGGTCTTGTTCAGCCTTATTATGACGGATAGAGGCGATGAGCTCTCTTTTGCAGGTTGCTAAAGATTTTTTAGGGCTCAGAACGGAGACCATTTCTTTGTCGCCAGCAAGTTTAGCGATATTGAGCATTCTTTCCAGCTGAGTGCGGGTAAATGTATATTGGTCTCTACGCTTGCGGGAACCACGGGCGGCTCTTTGCTTTGGAGCAACTGTGTGGGGTTTTTCGCTGTTAATAATAAATTTTTCGATTAACGCAGATAATTCGTGAGGTTGGCGATTTTTCATTTTCTTTAAAGTAAAGTGGTGCATATATCCGCCGCTTGTCATGGGCAAGAACCGGCAAAGATCATTTTCTTTCTTTGCACCGACTTTTTTGATCGCTTTTGCGATTATCTCTTCAATTTCATGTAGGTTTTTTGTTTTTGTTTCCACAATTGCCTCTCTAGTAGTGGTATAATTCATTTTTTTTGTTCCTTGTTTTTGATTTTTCTTTATCAACTTTTTCTTAAGCGAATTCTTAAGCGAAATCAAAATACACGCGGTATTTCCCAAATCTTTTAATTGGATTTATAGAATTCAGTAATTATTTGCAACTTTTTTATTCTCGAAAAAAAATTCGAAATTCGTGCACAATTACGCGATCATATATAATGAACTGTATTTTTTGCAAGATTGCATTTGTTATTACAATAATCAAAATGATTCTTGAGGGATGCGGAAAAAACATTTTGCTTGCATTGTCAAATTGTTTCTAATCTAATTTTGAATCAGAAATTATTTTTGGAAAGCTTTTGATGATAAACTTTGGAATTGGGTAAAATGGACGATCGTACTGCGGAAGAAAAATATTTTTTTATAAACAAGGCGGGCGCGCGAATAAAAAATTTAATCGGGGTCGTTGCGGGAAAAGGGGGCGTTGGGAAATCTACCGTCACAGTCAACCTGGCAATTGCTCTGCAAAAAATGGGCTGGCGCGTTGGCATTTTGGATGCGGACCTTTACGGGCCTTCCCTGCAAAAGATGCTCCCTGAGGATAATTGCGTCCAAAAGAAAAATGAGGATGCACTGTTCCCGGCTGAGAAAGATGGGATCAAGATGATCTCGATGGCCTATTTTCGACAAGATGACGCGATGGTTGTTCGAGCGCCCATTGCGAATGCTTATATCACGCAGTTCCTGGATAATGTAGACTGGGGGAGCCTTGATTATTTGCTCATAGACTTTCCTCCTGGGACTGGCGATATCCACCTGACCCTTATGCAGGAGGGAGTTCTTTCGGGGGCTGTTGTTGTGACAACTCCGCAGGAGGTTGCGCTCATCGATGTTCGAAAAGCGCTGCAGATGCTTGACCAGATGCAAGTCCCGGTCCTTGGGATTATCGAGAACATGAGTTTTTGGCGAACTCTTGAAGGGGAAGTGACCTACCCGTTTTCTGGGGGAGCTGGAACAAAGCTGTCTGAGGAAAGGGGGATCCCGCTAATTGGAAAGATCCCGCTTGACCCTGTTCTGAGCTCATATATGGACCTGGGAAAGAGCATCTTTGATCCGCCTTGCAGTGTCTCAGGGGAATTTATGCATATTGCAAGGGACATGGAAAGGAACTTAGAGGCTATGCAAGCATCTTTTGGCCTCAGGAGCTTCGAGCTCATTTGGAAGGAGATGGAGTGAAGAACATTTTTGTGAAAAACATCGTCCAGAAGAGCAGGACAAGTTTCTTGATCGAATGGACCGACGGCAAAATGGCAGAATACCGTCTTAGCGATGTCCAAAAAATCTGCAGTTGCGCGCTATGCCGGGATGAAAGGACGGGCGAGGCGCTCGTTGATGAGAGCCAGATCGACCCCAACGTATGCGCAAAGAAAATTGTAAATGTAGGGCGGTACGCTCTTAAAATTGAGTTTACTTCAGGATGTTCGAAAGGGATTTATCCGTTTGAAAGACTTTATGGGATGGCTTATGATTCGTAAAATATTGCCCTGCTTTGTATTGCTATTTTTTGCAGCTTCCTGCACAGGCAAAAGCAAAGAGACCAAAGAAATTGCTCCAAAGAAGCTCCACGTGCTTTCAACAACAGCAATGATCGATGATTTTGTAGGAATCCTTGTGAAGGATCGGATGGCGCATGAGCCGCTCATCATCGGCGAGCTCGATCCCCATAGCTATGAGCTCGTTAAAGGGGATGATGAAAAGTTCTTTAAGGCAGGCCTTGTTTTCAGCAATGGGCTTGGCCTTGAGCATGGCGCAAGCTTGCGCTATCACCTCCAAAAGCACAGGAATGTCGTGGAAGTGGGGGAGTCTGTCAGAAAGGAACTTCCCGAATCGGTTTTATTTGTCGACGGCCAGGTCGATCCCCACATCTGGATGGACGTATCCCTTTGGAAAGAATGTGTGATCCCTATGGCAGAAGCTTTGTCCCAAGCTGATCCGGAGGGCCGTGAGTTCTACTTTAAGAATGCCTTGGAACTAAAAGAAGACCTGGAAATGTTACATGAGGAGATATTCCAAAAGCTTCAGGGCGTTTCGGAAAATAAACGGTACCTCGTAACAAGCCACGATGCATTTAATTATTTTACAAGGGCGTATCTTTCCATGGAAAGCGAGCGATTGGACAACTCATGGAAAAAAAGGTTCGCAGCCCCTGAGGGGATTTCCCCTGAAGGACAGCTCAGTGTTTTTGACATCAAGATGATTGTCGAGCACCTCTGTTTGCATCACATCGGCGTCGTATTTCCAGAATCGAACGTCAATCGCGACTCCCTTCGGAAAATTACGAACGTCTGCAAAGAAAAAGGGCTAGAGATCAAGCTTTCGCAAGAGGTCCTCTATAGCGACGCGCTTGGTTCAAAAAGCTCAGGCGCAGACGATTATTTTTCCATGATGCGCCATAATACCCAGATCTTGTGCGAGGAGTGGAGATAGTACCATGCATGATGAACACGCCTTTTTGGTAGAGCAGCTGACAGTGACCTATGAGAAGAATGCTGTCCTTTGGGATTTAAACTTTACTGTCCCGCCTGGAAAAATGGTGGGCATCATAGGACCGAACGGCGCGGGAAAGAGCACCCTTTTTAAGGCGGCTCTTGGAATTGTGAAACCGATCTCTGGAAAAGTGCTTTTTTTTGGAAAGCCTTTTAAAGAGATCCGAAGCAAGGTGGCCTATGTTCCTCAAAGATCTTCGGTAGACTGGGACTTTCCCATTACGGTCCTTGACCTGGTCTTAATGGGACGCTATCCAAGGCTTGGACTTTTTAAGAGGTTTAGGCCAGCAGATAAGCAGGCTGCCTTGAACGTGCTCGAAAGGGTCGGAATGCAAGATTTTGCACATCGGCAGATCAAGCAGCTCTCCGGAGGTCAGCAGCAGAGGACGTTCCTTGCAAGGGCGCTCCTTCAAGAAGCTGACATCTATCTCTTGGACGAACCTTTTGCCGGCATTGATATGGCTTCTGAAAAACAAATCATCGATATCCTCAACCAGTTGCGACTTGAAGGAAAAACCCTTTTTATTGTTCATCATAATTTGGCCACATTGGACCAATATTTCGATTGGGTCATCATGCTGAATACCTGCCTTATCGCAAATGGGCCGGTAGCGGAGGTGTTCCATCCAGAAAACGTCATGCGCTCATATGGAAAAAATGTTGTTCTCCTTGACGAGGTCGCAAAGCTCTCGGAGCAACATCTGTCAGGGGATTTATAATGTTTGATTCCCCATGGAATTATTTTACGGACCCCGTTTTAAGGGCCTCGACGATCGGGAGCATGCTGATGTGCCTTGCCTCTTCGTTGATCGGCGTGCTTGTCTTCGTACGAAAGCGGCTTCTGATTGGGGAGGCGCTCTCGCATGCCTGCTACCCTGGCGCAGTATTAGGAATTATTATTGGAGCATACTTTTCTTTTGGGGAACATGTGCTTTCTTTATTCGTGCTGGTATGCGCATTTCTTTCCGCGATGGCCGGGCTTGTTTTCTTAGAATTTTTGGAAAGCCGGCTTCATGTCAAAAGTGATTCGGCCCTTTGCCTTGTCCTCTCCGCATTTTTTGGGATAGGGGTATTGCTTGCGAGCCTTGTCCAAAAAAGCCATGCCATGTGGTTCAAACAGATGCAAGTCCTCCTTTACGGACAAGCCGCTACCATGGTGGACTTACATATGTACCTGTATGGCGCTTTGGCAGCAGTTGTCATATTGTTTATCTATCTGAGCTATTCTTGGATCCAGATCTCTTCTTTTGATAGAGATTTTGCAAAAACAATAGGAATTCGGCTGCCCCTGTTTGATACGTGCACTTTTTTTCTTCTTGGCCTTGCAATTGTCATTGGAATGCGCAGCGTCGGCCTTGTCTTGATGTCGGGCATGTTGATTGCTCCGGCTGTTGCAGCAAGGCAGCTTGGCAATAAGTTGTCATCAATCCTTATTTTCGCAGCATTTTTCTCGGTGGTCTCTGCCTTTTTGGGAAACTTCCTTTCCGTAGAAGTCTCTGTTTTGATGAGAAAACTGTATCCCGGTACGAGGCTGTCCCTTCCAACAGGTCCCATGATCCTGCTTGCAGCCGCCTTCTTCTGCGCCCTTTCCCTTTTATTTGCTCCGGGAAGGGGAATTTTCAATCGGTTTTTACGCATCCTTTCGTTTCAAAATAAGTGTCTTGGGGAAAACCTGCTGAAGCTGTTTTGGAAAAGGGGGGAATGCACATTTGCAGAGCTCAGGCAAAGTGTTGCGATCCCTTCTTTGGTCTTATGGGTTTCCCTGTTTCAGCTGACAACACAAGGATGGCTAAAGAGGTCGGGGAAGAGGAAATATTGTTTAACAAACGATGGGACGACAAGGGCAGAGAAGATCGTCCGTTTGCATAGACTGTGGGAGGTCTATCTTGTCGATTACCTCGGGCAGGGTGTTGAAAAGGTCCATTGCAACGCCGAAAAAATGGAGCACATCCTTACTCCTGAGCTTGAAAAAGAACTGACAGAACTTTTGGGGGACCCGCAGCACGATCCTCATGACCAACCCATACCGCCCAAGGTGAAACAATGACAAACCCCTATACAGATACAAGTTTAGGCGAGTTCTTTGTTGTCTTCTTCCAAAGGATGGTCCTTTTTTTTAAAGGAGATCTCGGGTTTGCAGACCTTGCTTCAGATGAGGTGCAGATCATTGTTTTATCTTTGATCGCGATGTCCTGCGCGCTTGTCGGCACGTTTCTTGTCTTGAAAAAGATGACAATGCTTGCAAACTCTCTTTCCCATACGATCTTGATAGGCATTGTCGGCGCATACCTTGTGCTTGTCCATTTTTATTCTCCCGAGCAGTTTTTGGAAGGGATACCGATTACCGGTCTTTTGATTGCCTCGCTCATCACAGGGCTGATCACGACGCTTGTCACACAAATGCTTACCTCTGTGATGAAGCTGTCAGAAGATGCCAGCATTGGGCTTGTTTTTACGACATTTTTTGCCCTGGGGATCGTTGCTGTCACGCTATTTACCCGCAATGTCCACCTCGGAATAGAAGCGGTAACAGGGAATGCGGACGCCCTTCACCCTGACGACATAAAAAGTGCGATTGGGATATTTCTATTTAATTTAGGTCTAGTGTGCGCCTTTTTTAAAGGCTTTACGATTATCACCTTTGATTCTGCCCTCGCAAGGTCTTATGGATTCCCTGTCAAGACACTCGAGTATTTGCTCATGGTCCAGACTGCGGCCACTGCCATCGGAGCTTTCCGCGCAGTCGGCGTCCTTCTTTTCCTGAGCATGCTAGTCGCCCCCGTGTTAGCGGCGAGACTTCTCACACACCACCTAAAAAAAATCTTATTTGGTTCAGCTGCAATAGGGCTGCTTGGCAGCATCCTCTCCGTGGCCCTTTCTAGACATTTTTTTACTGTCTATGAAACAGCTCTTTCAACTTCAGGGATATTAGTTTGCGTTGTCTTGCTTTTTTATCTCATTGCAATTGGGTTGAGCAGATCTTTTAGCTTGAAACCATCGAAGGCTGAAATCCAGCAGGCCAAAATACAGCCATTTGACATTTAGCTTTTTAGCTGGTAAATTGCCTATACTTATCACAGAGAGCCCCTAAGCTGGGCACGTACTATTTAACATCGGGAAACATATGCAAAATATCCTCTATTTTATCTTGGCCGCGATTGGTCTTGGCTTTTTAATTTTTATCCACGAGCTTGGCCACTACTATGTGGCAAGGAAAGTAGGGATGAAGGTAGAGGCTTTTGCCATAGGTTTTGGGAAAGCGATCTACACATGGAACCGAGATGGGGTCGCATGGAAAATCTGCTGGCTTCCCTTTGGCGGGTATGTCAAAATTGCCGGCATGGAAAAGCAGGGGAACCTCGAACCCTACGAGATCCCCGATGGCTTTTTTGGGAAAAAACCCTGGCAGCGCATCAAGGTAGCGCTTGCAGGACCTATCACCAACATTCTTTTTGCATTTTTGATCTTTGTCATTATTTGGTTTTCTGGCGGAAGGCTGAAACCTTTTTCAGAGTTTACGCATTTGATCGGATGGGTGGAGCCGCAAACGGAGCTCTTTGAAAAGGGGATGCGTCCGGGTGATGAAATTCAATACATCAACGACCGTCCATTTGAAGGCTTTAAAGATCTTTTGTATGCCCAACTCCTTGATGGGAAGAAAATTGAAATTTCTGGGATGGAGATCGATTATTTTTCTGGAAAGAGGACCCATTTTTTATTTCCTTTGAAAGAAGAGAACCAAGACAGGAATACTCTGATCCAACCGCTTTTTCCCGCAAGTTATCTGATCTACCAGGCGATCCCTGAAAAAAATTCGCTTTGGTCGGCATCCCCTATGGAAAATAGCGGGATCCAGCCTGGCGACCGCATCATTTCTGTTGATAACGAAATTATTTTCTCCTTAGCGCAGCTTAGCGAAATTGTCAATGAGCCTCGCAGTTTTTTGACAATACGGCGAGGGGATAAGACGCTTCTTTCCAGGGTGCCGCGGATCGCTGTCAAAGATCTCCGCTTGAGTCCTGTTGAAAAAGCAGAGATCGATGATTGGAAGAGCATTGTGAACTTACCAGGAAAAGTCGAGCAGCTTTATTTTATTCCCTATGCTTTAAGTAATGATGGGGTTGTTGAGAGCGCTCTTTCTTATATCACCGAAAGATCAGAGGAAAGGGTCCACCAAATAGGCGATCGCTCTGGTTCTGAGTTAGAACTGATGCCAAACGACAAAATTATTGCAGTGGACGGCATTGCGGTGCATTCTTCTACCGAGATCTTGCAAGGGCTGCAAGAAAGGAAGCTGCAAGTGATCGTCCTTCGCGAGCCTGCCCACTCGCCAGTGAAAAGCACTTTTGGTGATCGCGATTTTATTTTGGGGATCGATGCGCTCTCGCTGGAAAAGATGCTGATGTCCATTGGAACACAAAGTCCCATAAGCCAGCTGGATCGTTTGCATTTGCTAAGGCCCGTGATTCCTCAGCCCATGGAAAAATTGACCTCTGATAAGAAGAACTTCGAGTTTCTCCTTGATAAGGAAAGACAGCGCATCGAGTCTATGAAGAACCCTCAGGAAAAAGCGCAAGCTTTGAAAAACCTTGAGCTTTTTCAGAAAAAATTATTTTTGGGAATTTCTCTTAAGGACCGTGAAGTTGTATATAACCCAAACCCCGTAAAACTTCTCTTTGGTGTTTTTGAAGAAACCTGGAGGACGATCACAGCTTTGTTAACAGGCTATCTCAATCCAAAATGGATGAGCGGCCCTGTGGGGATTGTTCAGGTCATGCACCATGGATGGAGCCTTGGGATCAAGGAAGCCCTATTCTGGATGGCGATCATCAGCTGCAATTCGGGGATATTAAACCTTTTGCCGATCCCTGTATTGGACGGCGGCCATATTTGTTTTGCCTGCTACGAAGCTGTGACCGGAAAGCGCATCAAAGCAAAGACAATGGAAAAACTGATCCTTCCATTTGTCTTACTTTTGATCGGGCTTTTGCTGTTTGTGACCTATCAGGACATCTTAAGGATTTTCCAGCGCTTTTTCTCCTAAAAGCGCTGCCTTTTCTCTTTTTTTGCATTATCGCATGATGGCCAGGATCTTGCCAGGTTTTTGATCGTTCCCGAAAACTACCCGCTAAAAAATCAATTTTGTAATTATCTGATAATAAGGGAATTGTGAAACATTTTCAGCAATCGATCGACTTGAGTGCTAAATTTCTTGCAAATTGCTGGGGCTTTTTGCTAAAATGCGTATAAATGCTAAATAAGGAAAACCCTTGAAAACGATTGCACCAAAAAAACCCAAAAAAGACGAGAGGGAACGAAGCGTCCTTCTGGGACTGGTGGAGCTTTATTTGGAGATGGGAAAGCCTATTGGTTCTAACACATTGAGAGAGAATGGCTTCGAAGATTTAAGTTCGGCGACGATCCGGAATTATTTTGCCAGCCTTGAAGAGTCGGGGTATTTGAAGCAGCAGCACTCCTCAGGCGGCAGGATTCCGACCCCTCTTGCCTATCAACTCTATGCGAACACTTATCTGAATGCTGGAAAGATCGATGAAAAAGAAAAAAGGGCCCTTCAGGAAAGGCTTTCTAAAGAGAGCAGGGAAATTGCCGAATATCTGCAGGTAAGCGCTGAAGTGATCAGCAATGCGACAAACTGCGCTGTCTTTCTATCGGCGCCAAGGTTTGATCAGGACTTTGTGATCGATATGAAGCTCTTGAAGATCGACCAGGTCAGGTTTTTATGTGTGGTCGTAACTGATTTTGGCCTTGTCTATACGGATGTCCTGCGGTCAGAGAAAAATTTGACCCAGTTCACTTTAAAGAGGTTTGAGAATTATTTTCGTTGGCGTTTGACAGGAATTGACAAGCCGATCTTGACGCCTGAGGAAGAGGGGATGGCAAAGCATTTCTATAACGAGATCATGCTTCGCCATATTGTGAGATATACAAACTTCACAAAAGAAGACATTTACAAGACGGGATTTTCTAAACTGCTCATGTATTCCGATTTCAACGATGCGACAGCCCTTGCAAGCGGCCTTTCCTTGTTTGAAAGTCAAGAGCATATGCGGAGCATTTTGAAAGCTTGCGCAGATGCAAAACAAATTTCTACTTGGGTCGGAAGCGACCTGTATGCGTTTTCAGAAGCTGCAAGCTGTTGCTCGGTGATCTGCGTTCCCTATCAGATCCATCAAAGCGTTGTGGGTGCAATTGGCATTTTGGGGCCCAACAGGATCCCATACCGCAAAATTTATGGGATTTTGCAGTCTTGTGCTGAAACGATCTCGGATTGTTTGACAAGGAGCATGTACAAGTTCAAGATCTCCTACCGCAATCCCAAATCACCTGGCATCGATATGAAAGGGGATAGGGCCCATTTTCTTGATCCTACCCAGTGCCTGCTCCTAGAAAACAAGACATCTGAAGAAAATACGTAAACTAAGAGGAATAATGAACGAAGAAAAAACGCCACAGGCTTCGCCTTCTGAGCCAACAACAAGCGAAACAGAACTGATGCGAAAGCACCAGGAAGAAGCAAAGGAATATAAAGATAAATACCTGCTGCTCCTTGCTGAGGTGGACAACACTCGCAAGCGCATGCAAAAAGAAAAACAGGAGATGACCCGTTTTGCAATTGAAAATGTGATGGCAGAGGTCCTGCAGCCCATTGACAATCTGGAAAATGCCCTGAAGTGCGCTGATGCAATGTCCAAAGAGGTGCAAAACTGGGCGATGGGCTTTCAGATGATCCTGTCGCAGTTTAAAGATGTCCTCAACAATCACGGCGTCGTTGCTTTCCATTCAGAAGGGACTGATTTCGACCCTCACAAACATGAAGCGGTAGAGATCGAAGAGACGAGCGACTTTCCGGAAGGCATGGTGATCAAGGAGTTTGTCAAAGGCTATAAATGCGGTGAGCGCATCATACGCGCTGCTAGAGTGAAAGTATCGAAAAAACCGTCCTCTAGCGAAAACAGTTCAGAATAATAAAACAAAAATTTGAGGTAATATGAGTGAGCAAAAGAAAGGTAGAATTATAGGGATCGATTTAGGGACCACCAACTCTTGCGTATCGATCATGGAAGGTGGTACCCCTATCGTGATTGCAAATGCCGAAGGTGCAAGAACAACGCCTTCTGTTGTTTGCTACAAAAATAATGAGCGTTTAGTAGGGATCCCTGCAAAGCGGCAAGCTGTCACAAACCCTGAAAGAACGATCTTTTCAGCAAAGCGTTTTATCGGCAGAAAGAACTCGGAAGTGCAATCAGAGATCAAGTCAGTGCCCTACAAGGTCACTGCAAACGGGAATGGGGACGCCGTATTTGAGGTGGACGGCAAAATAATCACTCCTGAAGAGGTCGGCGCGCAAGTTCTTATTAAAATGAAAGAGACAGCAGAGGCCTATCTCGGAGAGAAAATCACAGAAGCTGTGATCACCGTCCCTGCATATTTTAACGACTCACAAAGACAGTCGACAAAAGATGCCGGAAGGATTGCAGGCCTTGATGTGAAAAGGATTATTCCAGAGCCTACAGCTGCTGCTCTGGCATATGGCCTTGATAAACAACATGACAAGAAAATTGCTGTTTTCGACTTGGGCGGTGGAACGTTCGATATTTCTATCCTAGAGATCGGTGATGGAGTTTTCGAAGTGCTGTCAACAAATGGCGACACCCACCTCGGCGGTGATGATTTCGACAACGCTATCTTACATTGGATGCTCGACGAATTTAAAAAAGAGCATAGCATTGACCTTAGCAAAGATAAGATGGCCCTTCAGCGTCTTCGCGATGCTGCTGAAAAAGCAAAGATCGAGCTTTCCGGTACGCAGACATGCGAGATCAACCAACCATTCATTACTATGGATGCAAGCGGCCCAAAGCACCTTGCGCTGACCCTCACAAGAGCAAAGCTCGAAAGCCTTGTCCACGACCTGATCCAAAGGACAGAGGCGCCATGCCTGAAAGCCCTAAAAGATGCCGGCCTTACAAAAGATCAGATCGATGATGTGATCTTAGTTGGCGGGATGACCCGAATGCCGTCCGTTGAAAAGAAAGTAAAGGATATCTTCGGAAGGGAACCTCATAAAGGAGTGAACCCAGACGAGGTCGTTGCAATGGGCGCAGCTATCCAGGGTGGTGTTCTCGGAGGACATGTGAAAGATGTTCTCCTGCTCGACGTAATCCCCCTCACTTTAGGGATTGAGACCCTCGGCGGTGTCTTGACCCCTCTTGTTGAGCGCAATACGACGATCCCCGTACAGAAAAAACAGGTGTTCTCTACAGCGAGCGATAACCAGCCTGCTGTGACCATTGTCGTGCTGCAAGGTGAAAGACAGATGGCAAGAGACAACAAGGAGATCGGACGCTTTGATTTGACCGATATCCCGCCAGCGCCTCGCGGGATGCCGCAAATTGAGGTGGCCTTTGATATTGATGCGGACGGTATTTTGCATGTATCTGCAAAAGATTTGCAGACCAACAAGCAGCAAAAGATCCGTATCGAAGCAAAGTCAGGCCTTAATGAAGACGAAGTGAAAAGGATGCTCAGAGATGCGGAAGAGCACAAAGATGAAGACCGCAAGCGCAAAGAAGAGGTCGAAGTGCGCAACGAAGCCGACTCTCTTGCGTTCCGAGCAGAAAAATCGCTTCAGGAATACAAGGACAAACTTCCGGCCAATATCGTATCGGATATCCAAAGCAGGGTCGATAAGGTCAAGGAAGCCTTGAAGTCAAACGATATCGATGCCATCCGTGCCGCTAGAGATGACCTCAACCAGCACATGCAAAAGATCGGGGAGGCTATGCAGAAAGCAGGAGCTGCTTCTCCGGATGCGCAAGGCGCAAAGCCGGGAGCCGCTAAAAAAGAAGCTCCGGATGTGGAAGAAGCCGATGTTGAGATCCTAGAAGACGAAGACAAACGTGGATAACCACACAATAAGAACTCCCCCAGAAATGGGGGAGTTTTTTTTTGCCCAAATGTTTCCCTTGATTTTTCTTTTGCCCAACACTACATTTTTTGAAACAAAGAGAGCATAACGATGAGAGAAAAACACGATTTTGAGATCTTCTTAAGCGATTTTATCCCTAAGGTCGAAGAAAAGTCCTGCCTGCTCAATAAGGCAAGGTGGCTTCTTGAAACAACTGGCAGCCGGGATGCTGCCGATCTTAGAACAGCGCTCGACACAGAGCTTCGATTATTTTTCCACGATAGGGAAGTTTATGAAAAGCTCCGCAAGTGGGACAGCGATACATCTTTGCAGGACCCGCTTTTGAAAAGACAGCTCAAAGTCCTCTTGTTTTCTTTTCAGGAGAACATGTCGGACAAGGCTTTAATTGAGAAGATCTCCGAAAAGGAGTCTGCCCTTTCACTCTTGTATGCTTCTTTTCGCCCCGAGCTCGATGGAAAGAAACTTTCAGAAAATGATATCCGTGAACTCTTGAAGAAAGAAAATGATGTAGGCAAACGAAAAAAAGTTTGGGAGGCCTCCAAGGAGATTGGAGATGTTTTAGCGCCGCGCATCCTTGAGCTTGTCACTTTAAGAAATGAAGAGGCAAAAAGCTTAGGCTATCCCGACTACTTCAGGATGCAGCTTGCCCTTCAGGAAGTCGATGAAGATTGGTTGATGGGCTTTTTGGACCTGATCGCAAAGGAGTCCGATAAGGCATACGATGACATGCTCGATGCAATTGGTGTTGAATTGTCAAAACGGTTCCAGGTCGGGCCCGAAGAGATAGGCCCTTGGGCATGGAGCGAACCTTTTTGCCAGGAAGATCCCTTGGGCGAGGGAGAATGCGACTCTTTAGTCAAAGATGTTGATATTTGCCAGTTAGGTAAGGTTTTTTTCGAGAAGATGGGCATGGATGTCGGGCCTATTTTGGCAAGGAGCGATATGTATGAGCGGCCTGGAAAAAACCAGCATGCCTTTTGTATGCATATCGACAGGAAGGGAGATATCAGGACGCTCAACAATGTAAAAAGTTCGATCAAATGGCTAGAGGTGGTCCTGCATGAGCTTGGCCATGCAGTGTATGACCTCGGCATAAATCCCAATCTTCCGTGGCTGCTTCGTCAGCCTCCCCATATGCTGACGACAGAGGCGATGGCGCTGATCTCGGGAAGGCAGGCCTATCGGTATCATTCCCTAAAAGAGCTTCTCGGAACTTCCAAAGAAAAGGAAGGCCTCATGAGGCAAGCAGACCAAAGCTTACGGCGGCGTCAGCTGATTTTCAGCAGATGGGTCCTTGTGATGACCTTTTTTGAAAGGGAGCTGTATCGCAATCCCGGGCAAGACCTGAACCGGCTTTGGTGGAAGCTTGTAGAAAAATACCAAAAGATCCCTTCTTCTCAAAGAGAGGGTAAAAACGACTGGGCAGCCAAATACCACGTCGGCCTTGCGCCCGTATATTATTTTAGTTATTTGCTCGGAGAGGTGTTTGCGTCAGAAATTGAAGAAACACTTAGTAGAAAAACCGGTTCAAGGGAACTTTCCACGAAAGAATCGGGGCTTTTTTTGCAGGAGAGCCTTTTTTATCCCGGCAACAGCATGAGCTGGGACCTTTTGGTCCGCCATGTAACTGGAAAATCCCTATCGCATGAGGCTTGGATCGACCAGTTTGCAAAGGCCGCTGAAGAAGTTTCTATCCAATAATGGAAGGGTCTTTTGCGATCAGCGGAAGGACATCGACCACGGTCGGGTTCCAGTTAAGGCCTCGTTTATAGACGATCCTTGAAGCGATATAGCAGGCAATGATCGCTTTTTTATGGTGGTCGGGGATCTGCTTTAATATTCTCTCTGAATAGAGGCGGCGCAGCCTTTCTGGACAGTAGTTGAGGAGGCATCGGATGAGCGGGTCGCTTGGATTTTCTGAGAGCGCTTGCGAGTCCAGAAAGTCCAGGAGCTCGTTCCTAAAGACGATGATTTTTTCTGAGATATGATCGGAAAGGTCTGTAAGAAAAGCTTCCCCAGGACGGTAATTTTCAAGGAGAAGGCGCGCTTCATCGTGGGCCCGGTCTTTAATGATCTGAAGGATCTCCAGCATCAGGTCGTTCTTTTCATGGATAAATTCCTGTTCTGACAAGACAAGGCCGGCTAGCACTTCAAAGGACGAACAAACGACACCTCCCTTGTTTGCCGAGCTGTCTTTGATGATGAGGACGCCAAGTTTTTCAAGAGCTTTTCTAGCTGCCGAGGTGAGGAACAGGTTTGCTCCTTCCACGATCGCGCGAGAGGTCGGCCTGCCTGTCTGGTCTAGGAACTCATGATAGTTTTTTTCGTTGATGGTCCTTGGCCTCCCTCCTCCAGGAATAAAGATGTCGGTCTTTGTCTGCATGATATTGCTTCGATAGAGGTGGTTCATCTCATTTCCTGAGAGCCAGTGTTCTTTGAGCTCGCCTTTTTCTTTTTTCCAGCAGAGGGTTTGATAGGCGTATGCTGTCTGCTCCCTTTTTGTATTCAAATCAAGGAGGAACCCTCCTTCGGAAAGAAGCTGGGGGGGATAGAAGCGGATGGGCTTTACTTCATGAAAAAGCCTTGCCAATGTATCAAGGTCAAGGCCGTTTGGGTCATAAATTGTCCCTGAAACGTCTGTGATGGCGACAAGCTTGGCTGTTTTCGGGTAGTATTTTTTTAGGTTTAAGATCTGGTTGCCTGCAACATCCCCGTCGGGCCCTCCGGTGATCTTTACGGTAAAAGGGGTCTTATGAGGATCGATCCCAAGGAAGCGGAGGACCTCTTCCATGTATACATTGACCCCGAGTGAGGTCACGCCATATTCCTTGTGGTTGATCCCGGCGCCGGGCTTGCTCGAAATGAAAGAACGTCCAGGCTTATAGTCGTAGTATTGGCTATAGGTGGAGATCCATTCGATCATCACATTATGCATATTTTCATCGGGGCCAAGATAGATGTACTCGGGGTTTTTCCAGTAGTCGACGATCCGTTTGGCCCTTAATGTTCCATCAGGGTTGCAGTTAAGTAGGGTGAGAAAGCTTTCGATATAAGATCGTTGGCTTTGATAGAGGTATTCGAGTTTTTGTTCCGTATGGAAGTGCTGGAGCTTCTCTTCGATCTCATTTGCTTCAAAACCGGACCTCTCAAGTTCCTTGCGGTATATTTCCGCCTCAAAGAGGAGCCTTTCATAGGGTTCCAGGAAAATAACTCCTTTGGCACCGCCCTCCGGGATGTCTTTATTTTTTTTATTTTGCGTATAGGCAAGGGAGTAACATTCGGAGAGGACGTAGTTGCGTTCGATGACCATCTGTTCCATTTTTTGTGGGAAAATTGTCCGCAGCCCTCCTCGCGAGAGATTTTTAAATCGTATGTGGAACCCAAGATAATAGCGTCCCTTTATATAGAAGATTGCATAAGGAAGTTCTGGGAACCTCTCTTTTCTGTCAAAGGGGAGGTCTTCGAGGATCTGAGGGGTCAAACGAAAACTAAAGGCTGTCTTGTTGTTACGGAAAAAATTGGTTTTTAGGGTGTTATGGACAAAGCTCATCATGAGCCTGAGCACGTTTTTCCGCCTTGTGTCGTTCATTTCGTGGCCTGTGTCAAGCTGGTCGACCAGGTCCAGGAAGATATCTCTAGATCTTTGGTAGAGGTGCACGTCGTGGTGGTCAGGGTTGAACTTTAACGAGAAGGCCTGGCAAAGATGAACAATGAGCTCCGGATGCCTGCAAACCGCTTCTTCTATATTAGGGAGGGAATACAGGTTCACATCTGCGTGGACGAGGACCTGATGTGCAAAACTTGCTATAGATTTAACAAGATTTCCCATGTTCCCAGATAAAAGTCCTGAGTCTACAAAAGTAGATTCAATGACTTCCTGCTCTTCAAAGTATTTAATGGTCACAAGTTCTCTGACGAGGTCTTCGACGTTCGCTTCCTGCCAAGCGACCTTTCCTTCGATGCCATGAAGTCCGATGGACATGATGAGGACGCTGTCTTTGCTATAGGGATGGACATAGGTGGCGCTGACCCTTTTCAAGCTAAGTCCGTGGCGATAGATTGTCTTGGCGATACGATAAAGGAACCGATGTTTGGGCACATTCCTCCATGCAAAGATGACCTGCATGGAAGGGGTGTCCTTCTTTCCGTCCCAATCCTCATTATATCGGACCACATATTGGCAAGGGTCTTTCGAACATGCCTGGCAGTATAGATCAAGGGCGAGCACCATTCGGTCCTTATTGAGGGAGAGCAAAAAACGGTGGCTCACTTCACTGAGGACCCTAGTGTATGTTTCTTCGGTGACCAGGGGATTTCTTTGTTTGAGGAGGGAAAAAATCTCTTTTTTTAGTTCAGCAGGCATCTGGGGAGGGGCTTTGTCTGTCGGTTTTTTGATATCGGTAAAATCAATAAGGGCAATCCTAAGGTTGCTCGTGACATTTGGAAATGGGGGAGGAGAATTGGAAATATACGTTCGGTAGTGCTTTATTCCATTCAGATGGTACTGCTCCAGGATGTCCAGGTCGCTTCTGGGACTGTCCAAACATAGGACGATCGCTTGGTTTTTCAAATCGATCCTTGAGATAAAGTGCTGAAGATGAAAGCTCATCAAGCTATGCACGATGAGCACAAGGGTTTCCCACTCGATCTCTTCAAAAAAACTGGGGGGCATGTGGGCGGTGATCCACCCATAATGCTCTTTGAATAATGCACTTTCGGATGCAATGGCACTGTCGAGATTCTTTTGGGAAAGGGCGCCGTCGTGCATTTATTCACTCCTATTACACCTGTATATATAAATAGATAACATTTAATTATATTTTTCAATATTAAAGTAAATAAAACTAAATTGTTTTAATTATATTTTAAAATTAATATATTAAAGATAACACAATTATGTGGGAATTATGTACACCTGCCCCATGCACCCTCAAATCGTTCGAGAAACGAAAGGAAATTGTCCGATTTGCGGTATGGCACTAGAGCCTCTGAAGCAGGAGTCTAATGGTGATCTGGAAGTGCAAGAATTGAAGGGTCAGTTCCTACTTTCCTTGGTGTTCACGGTCGTCCTTGTCCTTCTAGGTCTTTTTGGCAGGTCCCAGCTTTCGGAAAAAGCAGTATTGTTTGTTCAGTTTGTCCTTTGTACGCCGGTCGTAGTTGTTTGTGGTTTTATGTTCTTTGAAAGAGCCTGGGAAGCAGTCCGCAATAAGACCTTTAACATGTTCTCTTTGATTGCTTTGGGGGTTGGGACGGCCTATGTGTCCAGTACAGTCTCATTGGCAATGCTCGCTTTTGGGCTCAAAGCAACGCTTCCGGTCGATTTTGAGGCGGCCAGCATTATTACAGTCTTGGTCCTTCTAGGACAATTGCTTGAGGCCAAAGCGCGCCACAAGACAAACGAGGCCCTTGAGAGGTTCTGGCAAAAGGCCGCAAAAACAGCTCATTTGATCATAGGACGGGAAGGAAGGGAAGTTCCCATCGAAGAAATTCAAATCGGCGACCTGCTCCTGGTAAAACCTGGGGAGAAGGTCCCTGTGGATGGAAAAGTTGTTGAAGGCATTAGCTTTGTCGATGAGTCGCTCATGACAGGAGAGTCTCTTCCAGTTGAGAAAAAAGCGGGAGACAATGTGCTTGCCGGGACTATCAACCAGAGGGGGAGTTTCTTTTTTAGAGCGGAAAAAGTAGGAAAGGATACTTTTTTTGCCAGGATCGCTGAAATGATCACGCAAGGCTCCCAAAGCCGTCCTCCCGTCCAAAGGCTCGTGGACCGGGTTTCAGGAATTTTTGTTCCCTTAGTGATTGCATCAGCGATCGTGACATGCATTGTTTGGTGGAAGATCGGCGGGCCATCAGAGGCGATCAGCAGCGCTGTGGGAGTTCTCATCATTGCGTGTCCTTGCGCCCTCGGCCTTGCAACGCCGATGTCACTAAAAGTTGGGATGGGGATTGGGGCAAAAAAAGGGATCCTGATCAAAAATGCAGAGAGTTTAGAAAAGCTTGGAAAAACAGCAACCGTCCTTTTTGATAAGACGGGCACTCTGACGGAAGGGAGGCCGCAATTTTCCTCCTGCGTAACGGTTTCAGGAAAAGAGGAAGACCTCTT
>JASHWM010000146.1 GCA_030044075.1 Candidatus Rhabdochlamydia sp.
GCTTTACTGATCTCTTTTTCTCCTGATAGGAATTCCTGGAATAGCTCTCTAGAGATATTCAGGGAAATGAGAACGTCTTTAATAATTTGTTGGCCATAGACCTCAACAATGGTATTAATAAATTCCTCATTCGCTAATCTTACTTCCTCTTTGGCAGAAGCCTGCTCTGCTTGTCGCATAGCTATTTTTTCTTGCTCGGCAGCTTCTTGCTCGGCAGATCTCTTACGGGAAGACCCCTTTTCTTGTCCAGGTGAACGCTTGCTTGCGTCTATTTTATTCTGTCTTTGAGCGCTGCTTGCATCACTACCAGTGCTCATAGTTGAAGACCTGTCGTCTTCTGAGTGCGGTTGAGGTTTACTAGCAACAGGAGGAGTTACAACAACTGGAGCAGGATTTCTCATAATCTCTTTAATTTGTCGTATCGTTTCATCGATCTTCGCAATTTCTTTTTGGAACTTTTCAGGTTTCTTACTTAAGTGGCCTTTCAACTCCGTTAAACCAACAAGTGCTGTTTGAAGCCTTGTCTGAACTATTTTCTTATCAGTACCTTTTGTTGTTTCCGAGTTAACATATTCTGCAATAGTCTCTTTAGTAAAAATCGCTTGGACTGCCGCAATAATATCCTCAGGCTTTGAACGCTCCTCTTTTCTTGCCTTTTCCTCTGCTCGGTTAAGATAATTGATAAAACCAACTTTTTTGGTCCTTAAAGCAAGACGGACATACTCACTGTCTCCTTCCACGAAAATGGTATATTTACTGGTCTCTGCACTCGGGCTCTCGTCCTTAAACTGGAGCAGAGCGTCTACCGTGGTATTAAATCCCTCTAAGCGTGCATTCATGATTTTATCCCTATTCATTAAAAATTTTATTAATTATTCTAATTATACCAAATTAATAATAAAATTTTAATTATATAATTTGACAGTGTTTATATCTTATTGAAATACAGTAACTTATAATATAACTTCTTACTAACATATTTAGTATTAATTTCTTATAAATATCAACTTACAAAGTAAATACATTTTATAATTATTATGTAATTAACCATCAATTATTTATAAATTTAATATAAAAATTTGTTTAATAATTATAATAATGTTAAAATAATATTAAAAACAAATTAATAAACAATAAGAGATGTTATTATGAGAGCAATGAGTATCCCTAATAGTGCGGCAAATAATCCCATTGATGCAAACTATGTGACCCAAGATCTTTTCCACCCGGAGAGAGAGGGAACAAAGCCCGGCCCTGTACGTGCTGTTTCTTTTGTTAACGCCTTAAATGAAGCTCATACAGCTGCCAAAGTAACAAAAGTCATCAACTGGCTGATGTCCAGCAAAGTAACTACAACTCACTCTGGGATGAAAGCCTTCCAAGAGCGCGTAAATAAATCGATTAAGCAGAATCTCCTCCTTTCAGTAGAAGACCAAAGATATATCGCCAATCTCCTCTTCACCCACGGCGATACGCTAAAATAATCCTCTTTGATAAGAGTTGAAAAAAGGGAGGGTCGTTGAACCCTCCCTTTTTTATTTCTAAAGAAAAGACGCTCGGTCTTTTCTCAAATCATCTTCCTAGGATCTACAACACGGTCAAACTCTTCTGCAGTAAGGACTCCCAGATCAACAGCAGCCTGTTTTAAGGTAAGGCCTTCCTTATAGGCTTTTTGGACGACCTGGCTCGCCTTGTCATACCCGATGACGGGATTGAGGGCTGTTGCCAGCATAAGGGAGTTTTCCAGATGCTCCTGGATCCTTTTTGTGTTGGGACGTATGCCGATCAAACACTTGTCATGGAAGTTGACAGCGACATCTCCTAAAAGGCGGATCGACTGGAGAAGGTTATAGATCATCACAGGCTTAAAGACGTTCAGCTCAAAATTCCCCATAGATCCTGCATAGCCGATGCAGGCGTCGTTGCCGATCACCTGCACTGCGACCATGGTCATCGACTCGCTCTGTGTGGGGTTGACTTTTCCCGGCATGATCGAAGATCCCGGTTCATTCTCGGGAAGGAAGATCTCCCCTATGCCGCACCTGGGCCCTGAGGCCAGCCAGCGAATGTCATTGGCGATCTTCATAAGCGAGCAGGAAAGGCGTTTGAGGGCGCCGCTCATCTCCACTGCCGCATCATTCGCCGCCAGAGCTTCGAACTTGTTTTTTGCTGTCACGAAAGGGTATTTGGTGAGATCGGCGATCGTCTTCGCCACCTTGTCGCCATATTGCGGGGGAGCATTGATCCCGGTCCCGACAGCAGTCCCGCCGAGCGCCAGCTCGGAAAGAGGGGTTAGGGCCTTCTTGATGGCCTCAATGCCATATTCGACCTGGGCAGCATATCCTGAAAACTCCTGTCCCAGTGTCAGCGGAGTGGCATCCATCAGGTGGGTGCGCCCCACTTTCACGATGTCCTTGAACTCTTTTGCCTTTTTCTGGAAACCCTCCCATAAGATATGAAGGTTGGGAAGCAGCTTCCTTTGGATCTCAAGGCATGCGGAAATATGCATCGCGCTTGGAAACACATCATTGGAAGATTGCGACTTGTTGACATCGTCGTTGGGATGGATCGGGGTCTTTGAACCAAGCTCTCCTCCGAGCTTTTCAATAGCCCTATTGCTGACGACCTCGTTGACGTTCATATTCGTCTGGGTGCCAGAACCTGTCTGCCACACCACCAGGTCGAAATGGTCATCGAGCTTTCCCTCTAAAATCTCATCGCAGACCTCGCTAATGACCTCTTTTTTCTCTTTGGGAAGAAGGCCAAGGTCGCAGTTCACGATCGCAGAAGCTTTTTTGATGATCGCCAAAGCGCGGATCATCTCGATCGGCATCTTCTCCGTCCCGATGCAAAAGTTCTCTATCGAGCGCTGCGTTTGCGCGCCGTAATACTTATGGGCCGGGACCTGAACATAGCCAAGGCTGTCTTTTTCTGTGCGAGTTTTCATGCACCCTCTGCTTCTGAGATCAAACCTCAGTAGAGCAGAGAAAAGAGAAAAATGCAACACCACTCCTTAGAAAGGAGTGGCGTCGTTTAGATGATGAGGAGTGCGAACACAAATGAGAACAGAGAAAATGATTCCACGATTCCCAAAGCAGCAAAGCACTTCCCGATCAGGGCAGGCTTTTTCGCTGATGCCTGAATGCCCGATGCTGCGCACATCCCCTGATAGACAGAAGAAAATAATAGCGCCAGTCCCACAGAGAAGCCGATCCCGATGCCTGACATCGGAGCGAGCGTTCCCGCCTTAATGTTATTGCTCATGAGGAGCATGAGCACAAACCCATAGATCGACTGGGAAGAAGCAACAGCTGACATCCCAATGAACTTTCCGTGGTTTTCTTCTACACGGCTCATAACAGCGTGCGATGCCATGCCAGCGATCCCGCAGCCGATCGAGCTGCCCACACATCCCATTCCAAGAACTAAAGCAGGGCCGACCATGCCATAATCCATACATACACTCCTTATTTATTATTCGACTGTAAAACGTTTAAGAGGTTGAAACAGCTTTCCCCCTCCCTCAAAACTGTAATGGTACCATTCGAGAAAATTGAGACGAAGACCATGGATGACACCGCCCATCACACTCAAAAGGATATTCACACTATGTCCCATCAGGACGATAAGCACTCCGACGGCCAGGCCGAGCTCCCCGCCAAGCGCGTTGAACGTGCTTGCCATGATCGAGCCTGCAAGGCCCAGAGCATAGATACGAAGATAGGAGAGAATGTCGCCGAAGACACTGATCACGTTCAGGATCTCCGAAAGGCCTTTAAGCTTGTTTTGGATCAAAGAAAACAGGACTGCCGCACCGATCCCTCCATAGACTAGCTGAAGGCCGAAACCTGCAGCCGTCTGTTTATCGACAAGCCCAAGGAAATTGATCATCGAAGTAGCATGGAGCATCGAAGGAAAGAACAGATAGCCTCCGACAATAAAAGTGATCCAACCGATCCCTGAAAGGTTCCGCCCGATATACCGCAAAAATGAAAAGCAGATATGGATCGCGCCCACTAAAAGGGATAGCTCAAGGAGCACATTGTCGGTAAAAGCATCAAGCACCGGATGCTCATCTCCGATTTTTTCATGGAGGAAAGCCCTAGGCGTGCTCTTTTGTGAAAGGTCGGGGTGGAGCGTGATCCATTCATTGTATACATTGTCCTTCCTCTCGAAGTGGTATTCCGCCTTCTTCTCGGCCATATAACGAACCAAAGAGAGATCGCTCAAAAAAGTGCCCGGCTTGATATACACGCCAAAAAAAGAACAGGAGGCAAGGCCCCAAAGGACGCAGGCAGTGGAAAGGACAAAGAGGAGCTTCAGCAACCTTTTAGACTGCCCCTTCAATTTGGGGAATTTGTAATGAAGGAAAAAAGCGATGGAAAGATACAGCAGCCCATAACCCCCATCAGCGACGATCATGGCGAAGAAAAGGGTGAACGCCCAGATCACCCAGCCGGAAGGATCTTTGTCCTTCGTGGAAGGTGTATCGTAAATTTTCACGAGGTCCTCTCCCATAAGGTTGACACCTGTGTTCTCCATAAAGGTCGGCACCTTGTCATACTGTTCGATCCCGATCGGCTCGCCGATGACGGCAAGCCCGTCCATCAGTCCATAGATGTTCACCTGCTTGTTCTTTGGGACCCACGCCTCAATCGAGAACAGTCCTCCGTCAAGAGGAGTGTTCACAAGGGATTTTGCTGATTCCAGGTGGTACGCGTTCAGCTCTTCGATGAGGACTTTCTCCAAAAAACCAAGATACTTCGCATGGGAGTCAAGGCTCTGTTCTTTTTTGTGAAGCTCTTCTTTTGCATGGGAAAGCTTCTTTTTGAGCTCGCCTATCGAGGCTGTGACCCGGATCTCGATCATTCCAGGGTAAGACTTATCGCCGGCGCTGACCGCCATAAAGTAATCTAGATCAAACTCTGTGCCGATATAGATCGCCTCGGCTGGGATCTCATTCTTATCAGCAGCTGTTGTCTTCATGCAAAAAAACTGGATTTTCTTCCCGCTCTGCTGTTCGATATAGCGGATATCATCGAGTGAAAAATCTCCAAAGACCTCAACACGCACAATATCTGCTTCAAGGAGCCTGATCTCCTCGTTTAACTTTTCAATATGGCTTTTATCTTGCAAGATCGCTTCAGCAATGTCTTTGGCAAGCATCCCATCGCCAGAAGGGAACACATGTGGAAGAGGGGGGCATTTCCTGAGGAGCTTGATCGCTCCCATCATCTTCTGAACTTCTAAGGGCACGTCCAAAGGTTTTTTTCCTTCGGAAGGAATAAACTCGATCAGGCCTTTTTTCTGCGCCCTTGTGAAAAAAACGTCCAGATCTTCTTTTGAGCCGACAAAAAGATATTTTATGACATCAACGATCATAAGTGCTCCCTTTGTTTTTCACGCATCATGATCTTCTTTTTAGATACTTTGGCCTGGGCCACAGCAGCAAGCTGCTGGTCGCCCAGGAAGATCTTGATCTTCTTAATATTTTCTTGCGCCCTTGGGATCATGATCTTTTCAAACAGGTTGACGCGGATCGACACTTCCTTTAACTCTTTTTCAAGGGCCCTCTTCTTCTCTTCAATCACCTTGATCTTTTCTCTAAAGGTGAGCAGATTTTTCACATCGTCGGTAGCTGCGTCAAACCACACGGGCGTATCAAAAAGAGAGTAGGCAAAATCGGCAAACTCGATCCCCTCAAATGAAGGGATTTCTACCCCGGCAACGTTCTCATAGCTTTTGTCGACTTTCCGAATTTCAATAGCAGTAAAAAAGTCAAACAGCTTCTCAAAAGAAAAGAGCATCGAATATTCAGAGATATGCTTCTTGATCCTGTCGAACTCAGCTACGAGAGCATCCCTCTCATGGACAGTATGGTTCACTTCAGCCTGAAGCAAGGCTTTCTTGAGCTGAAGCGTCGGCAAGTACTTCATCAGCCGCGACAGCTTTACTTGCTGGAGGCGAAGTTCTGTTTTTGTCAGTTTGACCGTTGCCACAACCCTCCTTTTTTTATGACTTCTGTGGCCAGTACTTTTTTACAATATCTTGCTTTATTCCCACCTCATTGACCTCGAAGCATTCGGCTAACGTTTTCCATCCAAGGTCGAGCGCTTCTTCAAGGGTGTAGTTGACTTCCAGGTTCATCATCCTGTCTTCAAAAAGATGGCTGTAGCGGAGGAGCTTCTCATCCCATCTGGACAACTTAAAGCCCATGCTCTGGCGCTCTCTTGCTTTTTTAGATTCTGCATAAAGTCTGATCTGTGCATTGGCGATATCGCCATGGTCTTCCCTTGTCACTTTTCCGATCACCTGCTGTTTTAACCTTGAAAGAGAACCAAACGGGTCGATCCTGCCTCCATGCAAATAAAACTGCCCTTCGGTAATATATCCCGTATTATCGGGAACGGGATGTGTCACATCTCCCCCTGGCATCGTAGTGACAGACAGGATAGTGATCGATCCGCTGCCATCGATATCGACTGCTTTCTCGTAGCGGGACGCAAGGTCGGAATACAGCGATCCAGGATAGCCCCGGTTCGAGGGGACCTGGTCCATTGTGATCATGATCTCTTTGATCGCATCAGCAAAAGCCGTCATATCGGTAAGAAGGACAAGGACATCCTTGTCCTGGACTGCAAACTTCTCTGCAGTCGCAAGGGCCATGTCAGGGACCAATAGACATTCCACAACAGGGTCTGTCGATTGGTGGATGAACATGATCGTCTTTTGGATCGAGCCCGCTGTTTCGGCGTTGTCGATAAAAGCCTGGTAATCATCAAAACGAAGGCCCATTCCTCCGATGATCACGACATCGGCATCCGTCTGGTTTGCGATCCTCATCAAAAGAGGGTTATAGGGTTCTCCCGCAATAGAAAAAATCGGGATCTTTTGGGATTTCACAAGGCAGTTGAACACATCGATCATGGGAATATTGGTGCGCACCTGGTCCCTTGGAATAATCCTCCTGACCGGATTGAACGAAGGCGCCCCAATGTCGAGAGGCTCGCCGAAGACAGCAGGCCCATGGTCAATGGGGTTGCCGCTTCCGCTAAAACGTCTACCGAGCAGCGATTCGCTATAGACTGCCTGCATCTGCCGGCCTAGGAAGGTCACTTTGTCATTTGTTGCAACGCCGCGGCTGTTCTCAAAAGCCTGCAACGTGATCATCTCATCCTCAATCCTGAGCACAGATGCAAGGACGACCTGTCCGTTCTGCTTGTGAATTTTGGCCATCTCCCCAAGAGAAACCCCTTTTGCATGCACAGTGAGAAGATTTCCTCTCATGTCTACAATTCTATCATATACTTTCTTCATCATTACACCTGTCGTTGGGCTTCTTTGGTTTGAGTCTTAAGCTTTGCAAAAAGCTCTTGGTAGCGCGGGGATTTATACGTAATAAAGTTCAAGTTTTTGATCTGGGACTGCAGGTCCAGAAAATAGGACCTTGCCTCATCATGAGTTGTAAAAGAGAAGGAACCGCTCAGGATCTCGTAAATAAATCCAAAAAGATCGATCTGCCTTTCCAGGGGACAATAGGCATCCTCTTTGTCAAAGGCGTTCTGCTGGAGGTAGCAAAAATCATAGAGCTCTGCTTTGAGGTAAGTGACCATGTCCTTCATCAAGATCCCTTCCTCGCCGACGACCTCCATCCTTTTTCCGATCTCATCGCCGTCTTTTAATATCTTTGTGGCCATCTTGACCTTGTCGCCCCAGTTCGAAAGAGAGCTTTGGAGGAACTCCCCCACTTTGTCCAGGTACTTGGTCCAGGAGATGAGAGGGTCGACAGCGGGGTACCTCCTCGCATCGGACCTCTCTCTTGAAAGTCCATGGAAGGCGCCGACGACGGCAAGCGTCGCCTGCGTCACAGGCTCTTCGAAGTTACCGCCAGCAGGAGACACTGTCCCGCCGATGGTCATAGAGCCTACTTTCCCATTTTTCAAGGCAACAAGGCCCGCCCTTCCATAAAATGAGGCAATGCGCGAGGCCAGGTAGGCGGGGAAAGCTTCTTCACCGGGGATCTCTTCCAAACGTCCCGACATCTCCCTCATCGCCTGCGCCCACCTCGAGGTCGAGTCGGCCAAAAGAAGGATATGAAGGCCCATCTGCCTGTAATATTCTGCGATCGTCGCCCCCATATAAATCGAAGCTTCCCTCGCTGCAACAGGCATCGAAGAAGTATTGCAGATGATGACCGTGCGGTTCATAAGGGGATCGGAGGTATGGTGGTCTGTGAGCTGCGGGAAAGTGCGGAGCACTTCGACAACTTCTCCTGCGCGCTCGCCGCAAGCTACGACAACAACGATGTCGACAGAGGAATATTTTGAAAGGTGGTGCTGCATAACAGTCTTTCCGGCTCCAAAAGGACCTGGCGAACAGAAGGTCCCCCCTTTGAGTATGGGGAACTGCGTGTCCAGGACGCGAAGGCCCGTGTCCATCATCTCTGTAGGCTTGATCTTTTCGCCGACAAGGAGGGCAGACTTTACGGGCCACTTTTGGACCATCGTAAAATGATGTTCATTTCCCTTTTCATCAACGCCTTTGGCCACGACGGTATCGATGTTATACGATCCGCGATCAATGACCCAAGTAAGGGTAAACGTTCCAAAGCTTGAAAACGGGACCATGATCTGATGGTGGAACCTTCCTTCCATCGTAAACCCAAGATAGTCGCCCCGGCTGACGACAGAACCTACTTTGGCCGTTGGGTTATAGTCCCAATGCCTGGTGCGGTCCAAAGGAAAAAGATACACTCCCCTGGATAGAAAAAGGCCGGTGTTGTCAGCGACTTTTTCAAGCGGATTTTGAAGTCCGTCCAAAATGGAGGTCAACAGCCCCGGGCCCAGCTCCGCTTCTAGAAGGTATCCTTCAAAGTAAACCGGCGTCCCAAGCTTGATCCCCCTAGTATCCTCGAAAACCTGGACCTTGGCGGTATTTCCGTTAATTTCGATCACCTCCGCCTTCAGGTTGACTTCGCCCAGGTTGACCATGGCAACTTCTCCCTGCCTGATCGCTCCTTCGAACTCTACATAGAGCAGGTTTCCAAAAGCCCTGACTACCTTTCCCCTCGCCTTTTCTTTTTCCATAAGTGACAATTTTTCCCTTAAATTTTCCTATTACAAAGCGGTAAGATCCTGGTAAACAGTTTCCGCCTTCATCTTATTGAGCTCGCTGAAACGTTCTACAATCATAAGCTGCATCATATATGCCAAAATCCAGTTGATTGAAAATAGAGGGGCTTCAACAAGCTCCTCTATTTTTGTAAAACGATACTCCTCGACCCTCTCAAAACGCTCAAGGGGGTTCCCCTTCGTTGCTGAGAAAATCTCTTTTATGTCCTGATACTCCATGGGAGGCTCATAGTTTTCCATATCTTTCTGGGCCAAAATCCCTGCAACGATGCTATCAGAAAAATCCTCGAACTGCAGCTCTTGCATCACATCTCTTTTATATTCTTTGGCCCTTAATGCGGCGATGACGATGCGGGACTCTCTTTCAAAGGTCAGGAAACGTTTGACAAACCCTTTTTGATGGGGCGTCTCTTCAGAAAAATAAAGTGTGAAGACCTCTGAAAAATTTCTGATGATCTCTTCGTTTTTTTCATATTTTGTAAAAAAATCAAAAAAATAATC